>JBCCLD010000051.1:0-16332 GCA_039027055.1 Bacteroidota bacterium | reverse complement strand
AGTAGGCGCTCTGCAGCAGGACGGGTTCGAAGGAGAACGCCGCGCCCTTGTACGAGAGGTAGTCGTCGCGAAAGCCCTGCGGGTCGAGCGTGATGCTCGCCGTGAGGTGCTCCGAGAGGCCCGGCATGACCGTCGATTCGAGGTAGTCCTGGACGGCCTGGCGGTACTGCTCGACCTGCGCGCTCCAGTCGGTGCCGCTCTCCAGGTGCGGGACGGGCGAGAGCACGTAGTAGCAGTCGTGTCCCGGCGGGGCCATCGTGGCGTCGGATGCGGAGGGGCGGTGAAGGTAGAGCGAGAAGTCCTTCGCGAGGTACTTGTGCGTAAAGATGTCTTCGAGCAGTTCGCGGTAGCGCGGCCCCAGGAGGAGCGTGTGGTGGGCGACGTCGTCGTACTGCTTGTCGGTGCCGAAGTACCACACGAAGAGGCTCATCGAGAACTTGGCCTTCTCGACGCGCTCGTCGGTCCAGCGCTTGCGGTGCTCGGGGCGGATGAGGTGGCGGTAGGTCCACCCCGCATCCGCGTTCGAGACGACGATGTCGGCGGGGATGTGCTCCCCCCCTTCGAGCTTGACGCCCGTCGCACGCCCGTCCTGCACGGTGATCTCCTCGACCGTCTCGCCGAAGCGGAACTGCCCGTCGAGCCGCTCGATCACGTTGGCGAGGCCGCGCACGACGGCGCCGGTGCCGCCCATCGCATACCACACGCCCCACTTGCGCTCCAGGAACGCGACCAGCGTGTAGATCGAGGTCGTCGAGAACGGGTTGCCGCCGACGAGCAGCGGGTGGAAGCTGAAGACCTGCCGCAGCTGCTCGTCCTTGATGAAGCGCGAGACGAACTGGTAGACCGTCTCGTGGCTGCGCAGCGCCATCATCGCCGGGACGATCTTCGCCATGTCCGACACCTTCGAGAAGGGCACGTGGCCCAGCTCGGTGAAGCCGACCTCGAAGATGCCCTCGGACTTCTTGAGGAAGCGGTCGTAGCCCGCCACGTCGGCGGGGTTGAACTTGGCGATCTCGCGGCGCATCGCGTCGGGGTCGCCGTTGTAGTTGAAGACGCGGCCGTCCTCGAAGCGGATGCGGTAGAAGGGGTCGACCTCGACAAACTCGACGTCGTCTTCGCGGCGCATTCCGGCGAGGCTCCACAGCTCGTCGAAGAGGAACGGGGCCGTGATGAGCGTGGGGCCCGCGTCGAAGGTGTAGCCCTGCTCCTTGAAGACGCGCGCCCGCCCGCCGGGCTGGTCGAGGCGATCCACGACGGTCACGCGGTAGCCGCGCACGCGCAGGCGGATGGCAGCAGCGAGGCCCCCGAAGCCCGCGCCGATCACGACGGCGTGCGGCGACTCAGGGGTGACGGGGAGCGGCGACGTGGACGTGTTGAGGCGCGCGTCGGCGCGGTGCGACATGCGGGTGAGCCAGCTCATGGCAGGAGAGGCAGGAGAAAGGCGACGGGAGAAGTGTGGGCGAAGGTACGGTGGCCTCCCCACTCCGTTCCAAGCTGCCTACACACAAACGTCCAAAACGTCCATCCCCTTCTGGAGGTGGTAACTCTCAGGGCCCGTTCTCGTACACGGCATCCGAGTCCCATTCACTGACCTCCCACCGACCATGGCTATCACCACGACTTCGGACGAAGCCCGCTCCTGGGGCATGATCGCGCACCTCTCGGCGCTGCTCGGCCTGTTCTCCGGCATCGGCTTCTTCGTCGGCCCGCTCGTCGTCTACCTCCTCAAGAAGGACGCCCACCCGTTTATCGCCGAGAACGCCCGTGAGGCGCTCAACTTCCAGATCAGCGCCCTGATCGCCCTCGCTGTGGCGACCGTGATTGCGATCACCATCATCGGCCTCGTGGTCGCCATCCCGGCGTTCATCGTGATTGGCCTCTCGATGGTCGTCCTGCCCATCATCGCCGGCCTGCGCGCCCGCGACGGCGAGACCTACCGCTACCCGTTCACGCTGCGGCTGATCTAATGCTGCTCGACATATTGCTGGTCGCCCTGCTCCTGATCGGGATCGTCAAGGCCGTGAATTGGTGGCAGGACCGCGACCTCTAGCTGCGCAGCGCATCCAGGCGGGGGCGGATCTCATCGAGGCTGTCCCCGCCGAGCTTTTCGAGCAGCGCGTTGGCGATCACGAGGGCGACGGTCGCCTCGGCGACGGTGCTGGCGGCGGGCACGCTCGTCACGTCGGAGCGCTCGTAGCGCGTCGGCTGCGCCTCGCCGGTGGCGATGTCCACGGTGCCGAGCGGCTTGATGAGCGTCGGGATCGGCTTCATCACGCCGCGCACGATGATCGGCATGCCGTTCGACATCCCGCCCTCGATGCCGCCCGCGTGGTTGCTGCTGCGCGCGAACGCGCCGTTCTCGCGCGTGATCGGGTCGTGGAACGCCGAGCCCGGGAGCGTGCCCCCGTCGATGCCGTCGCCGACCTCGACGGCCTTCTGCGCCTGGATCGAGAGAATGGCCTGCGCGAGTTGTCCGTCGAGCTTGCGGTCCCATTGGACGTAGGAGCCGAGCCCCGGCGGGACGCCCGTGACGACGACCTCGTAGACGCCGCCGAGCGAGTCGCCGGCCTTCTTCATCGCCTTGATGTGCGCGATGGTCGCGGCCGTGAGGTCGGCGTCGAGCATGCGCGTCTCCGACGGGTCGGCGGCCTCGTAGAGCGCCCGCGCCCCGCCTTCAGCGAGGAGCGCGTCGCGGCGGGCGACCCAGTCGGCCTTGTCGGCATAGCCCACCGCGCCGATGCGGACGACGTGGCTGCCCACCTCGATGCCGAGCACGCGCAGCAGGTGCCGCGCGACGGAGCAGCACGCGACGCGCATCGCCGTCTCGCGCGCTGAGGAGCGGTCGATGACGGGGCGGATGTCGTCGAAGCCGTACTTCTGCGTGCCCACGAGGTCGGCGTGCCCGGGGCGTGGCAGCGTCACCTTCTCGACGTCCACGGCGACCTCGTCCGGGAGCGGCTCGACGGCCATGACCTCGGGCCAGCGGGCCTTGTCCTTGTGGTAGCTCGCGTTGACGAGCTTGAGCGCGATGGGGCTACCCATCGTCGCGCCGTGGCGGAGGCCCGAGTAGACGTGCGCACGGTCCGTCTCGATCTTGGCGCGCCCGCCGCGCCCGAAGCCAAGCCAGCGCCGCGACAGGTGCTCGTTGAGGTCGGCGGGCACCAGCGGCAGCCCCGCCGGGCACCCCTCGACGATGCCGATGAGCGCTTCACCGTGGGATTCTCCAGCAGTCAGGTAGCGAATCATGGGTAGGATGTTCGGGTGGGTGAGGCCGAGACGGAAGGTCGGCGCGATGCCAGCCATCGAAAAGGGCCAAGCGTGAATGCCGAAAGGAAAACGCGTCCGGCTCCCTCTCTCCATGGATCTCCTCCTGCTCGCGTTCCCGTTCAGCACGCCATGACCTTCACGCTGGCTCCTACCCCCCTGACCGACCTCTCCGACACCGACGACCTCCGTCGTGCCCTTGCCGCTGCGCTGTCGGACGCGGGGATTGCAGACACGCTCATAGAGCACGCGGCCGAGTATTGGGCCACCGACGACGAGGTCGTCGTCTCGGAAGCGGAGCGCTCGAACGGCACGGTGCGCGCAACCGGACACGTTGCGTTCACCGATACGCCCTGGGAGGCCTGCGGCGCGACCGTCCACGCACAGCGCCGCACGATCCCGATCGCTCTGGAGGTCGATCTAGACTCGGGCAACACGAAGATCCAGGTTGCGTGAAGATCTAGGTTGCGTGAGGCTCCCCCTGCTGGGCCCCCTTCGACGGTAGAGTCGGGGGGCGAGAACTCGAACGACTCAGAGACACGAACGGGCAGAGCTGACGACCCGGAGGCAACCGGTGTGCGCAGATCGCGCGCCCAGGCCTTGACTTTTACCGCGCGGTGGTGATCCACTCCGGCGCTCGACTCCGTGGTGCAAGGTGACGGCCTCCCTCTGCAACCCCGACGGTCATGTCTGCTACCCGCTGGTTTCGCGCCTGCCTCGTCTCCTCGCTGCTCGCGCTGAGCATGCTTCTGGCGCCCCTCCTTCTCGCTCAGGTGCTCCCGCGCTCCGAAGTAGGCACCTGGTCGGACGAGTTCGCCCTCGGCGGAAGTGAGACGGGGTCGCCGGGCTTCAACGGCCTGCGCGGCATCGACCTGCATGCCGCGGCCGTGCACCCGTCCACGGGCGACGTGTATGTGGCAGGCCGCTACCTCGGCGGCTTCAGCGGGCTGCTCCGCTGGACGGGCACCGTGTGGGACCCCATCGACCTCGGCGCGGACACCAACGACCGCGTCTACGCGCTCACCTTCGCGCCCAACGGCGACCTCTACCTGGGCGGCTCCTTCACGGAGCTGCGGGGCACACCGGTCAACTACGTCGCACGCTGGGACGGCACCTCATTTTCGCCGCTCGGCCAGGGCCTCGAGGGCCAGGTCAACAGCCTGCTCTTTGACGACGCGACCGGCACGCTCTACGTCGGCGGGCGCGACAACAGCGCGGGCTTCTCGGGCGGCACCAACGCCGACGGTAGCTTCGTGGCCTCCAACAAGATCATCGCCTGGGACGGGAGCCGGTGGCAGCCCCTCGGGCAGGGCATCAGCGGCGACCGCTTCGCGGTGATCGACGCGATGACGTTCGACCCGGGCACCGGCGACCTGCTGCTCAGCGGCGACATGTTTGACGGGATGGTGAATCCTGACGGGACCTCCGTCAACGTCGGCAACATCGCCCGGTGGGACGGCAGCGCGTGGAGCCGTGTGGGCAACGCAGGCTTCGACTACAACGTGTTCGACCTCACCTACGGACCGGACGGCGCGCTCTACGCAATCGTGGAGCGGGATGACTCCGACGGGCAGGGGTTCTGGCGGCTCGACGGCACCCTCAGCACAGGTACGTGGACACGCCTGGCGCGCTTCTCCGGGGACGACCCGCTCGCGCTGACGGCCTACGACAGCAAGGTGGTCGTGGGCGGTGGCTTCGAGGCCGTGCTGCCGACCAACGCGGCCGCGCTCCCGCTCTCGGGCATCGCGGCCTACGACCCCGCCCGCATGCAGTGGACCGCGCTCGGTGCCGGCATCGCGCTGCCCTACTCGTTCGGCCCCCGTGGCATCGCCGACTTCGCCGAGGCCGACGGCGCGCTGTGGGCCGCGGGCGGCTTCTCGCTCGCCGGGGGGCGGCTCAGCGTCCACGTGGCCCGGTGGGACCCCGCCCCGTTCGACGGCGTGATGGTCGACTTCCGCCTCGACGCGCGGCGGGCCGAGCAGAGCCAGATCGCCTCGTACTACGCCCGGCGCGGGCGCTACGGCGACGCCGACGTGCCCTTCGTCGCCATCGAGTCGGGCGCAGCGGCGGGCCTCTACGCGCTGGCCCCCAACTACACCGACGCGACCGACTCGACGCTTGTGGCCCGCATCTTCGTTCCGCGCAACGAACGCGTGCGCTACGGCTACGGCGTCGACCTTGGCACGGCCTTCGACCCGCGGCGCATCCTGCGCGACGAGGACCTGAGCAACGCCACCACGTGGGCCTTCGAGCGCGGCGAGCGCTCCGGGCGCAGCACCGCTGCCGCGACGCCCACCTCGCTGCCGGTCGACCTGCTCAGCGATGCTGTCGGTGTGCCGACCCCCACTGGCGCGGCCGCGTATGACCGCCGCCTCTTCCGCACGACCGACCTCGACCCGACCGAGTTGGTCCGCAACAGCGAAGTGACCCTCGACTTCGAGACGCTCACGCAGCGCGTGCTCGTCGCGGGTGGCCTCTACCGACGCGGGCCGGGTGGGACCCCCCCGGCGGGCCTTGCGCTCGTCTCCGGCAACACCTTCTGGTGGCTCGACGCGCTCCCTGCCGAGGGCGCCCGCGTCCGCGTCTCGTTTGACTACAGCACCGTCGCCGATGTCTACGTGCCAGAGGACCTGCGCCTGCTGCGCCGCCCCTCCGGCGATGCGCCGTGGATCGAAGTTGACGCCGCGCAGGACCTCGTCGCGCAGACGCTGTCGGTCACGACCACCGACCTGCGCGGGCAGTGGACGCTCGGCTCGGTGAGCGACCGCAACCCGATGACGGACGCGCCGCCGGGCCTGGTCTCGGCCCCGAACCCGGCGTCGGGCGCGTTCGGCGTGCCGGAGCGCCCACGCCTGGAGTGGGAGGCGGCACCGTTCGCGCTGGAGTATGACCTGTTTGTGTGGCCCCAGGGCACGCCCCGCCCTGGCTCTCGCACCGCCACGACCGACGAGCCTGGCGTCACGCTGACGGCCGCCCTCGCACTCGGCGACACGTTTAGCTGGCAGGTCGTAGCGCGCAACCCCAACGGCACCACCGACGGCCCTGTCTGGACGTTCACCACCGGCGACGCCGCCGACCTCGCCGTCACCGCTGTCGAAGCACCGGCCACGGCCGTGGGGCGCAGCGAGATCGAAGTCGCCTGGACCGTGACGAACACGGGCAACGCGGGCACCCGCAGCCCCCAGTGGGAGGACGCCGTCTACCTCTCGCGCGACGACAGCCTCAGCGCCGACGACGCGCTCCTCGGCCGCGTTGCCAACCCGACCGCGCTTGGCCCGGGCGATCGCTACCGCCAGACGGCGCGCGTGACCATCCCCGTCCGCATCCAACGCGAGGGCCGTGTCATCGACGTGCGCGAGGAGGACGTGGTCGAGGGCCGCTATCAGGTGCTCGTCCGCGCCGATGGCGGCACCCGTCCGCGCGAGACAGAAACAGACGAAGTCAACAACCTCCGCGCTGGCGGCCCCATCGACATCACGCTGCCCAACCTCCCCGACCTGCGCGTGACGCAGATCGACGACCCCGTGCCGTTTTGCTTCTACCCGATCGCCATCGCCAGCAGCAGCGGCAGTTCGTCCGGCGGCTACTACGCTCCGTGCCCGCCGGAAGCCGGCAACAGCCTCTTCAACATGCGTCCCGTGCTCTACCAGTACACCTGGCAGGGCGTCAACGAGGGCGACGGCCCTGCCGCCCCCTTTAGCGACGCACTGCTCTTCCAACGCGACTCCGTGTTCAATGCCAGCGATGCCGTTTTCCTGGGCCGCGCGTTCGTCGGCGAGACGGAACCAGGCGCAACCTACACGGCTGTCACCAGTCTGATCGACCCCATCTCGCAGGCGATCGCCAACGAGGTCGCGCTGCCGGACAGTGGCTTCTACTTCGTCCTGGCGAACCTCAACCAAGACGCCTTCGAGGGAGCAGCGGCGGACAACAACCTCTTCCGCGCGCCCGAGCGCACGATCCGGCGCAACGTGCCGCCGTCGGACGTTGCCATCCAGGGCCTCTCCGTCCCAGCGACCGCCCAAAGCAGCGACAGCCTCTCCGTCGCCTTCACGATCCGCAACATCGGCCCCTCGGGCGTGCCGCGCGCCGTGATCGACTACGCGATCTACCTCTCCGAGGACGACGTGCTCGACCGCGAGGGCGACCACGCCGACCGCCTGCTGCGGCGGTGGTACTACGACAACCTCTCGAACGGCACGCTACAGCCTGACGGCACCGCGCGTGTCGCTGAGCGCGTGCGCCTCCCGGACGGCGAGACCGGCACCTACACCGTCTTCGTCGTCCTCGACGAGCGCGAGGCGCTCAACGAGTTTGTCAACGACATCTACTACGTCGAGAACAACCGGGCGCAGTCGCCGCTGACGGTGTCGCTAGCCGCCTACGCCGACCTCACCCCGACGCAGGTGAACACGCCCCCGAGTGCTAGCGCGGGCACGTCGGTCCTCGTCGACTACACGGTGCGCAACGCGGGCGGCCCGCTCCCCGCTCCGGCCTTCCGCCGCGACGTGCTCTACCTCTCCGACCAGGCGACGTGGCCTGGCCTCGCCGCGGCGCAGCGCCTCGCCCGTGTGGATGAGCGCGAGCCGCTCCCCGCCGGGGCGTCGTACCAGCGCGACCGTGCCGTGACGCTCCCGCGCGACCTCAGCACCGGGACCTACTACCTCTACCTCGTCGCTGACGCCGACAGCGTGCGCTTCGAGGCCGACGAGGCCAACAACATCCGGCGTAGCGACGAGATCGCCGTCACGGCGCGGCCACGGCCCAATCTCGCGGCCACGCTCCTCACGCAGCCGCCCACCATGGCCTCCGGGGGCGAGGTGCTGACGGTGCGTTGGCGCGTCGAGAACGTCGGCCCGCTCGCCACCGCCGCGACGAGCTGGACCGACGCCGTGCTGCTCTCCACCGATGCCGCCCCTTCAGGTGACGACATCCGGCTGGACGCGGTCGTGCGCGTCGGCGCGCTTGCTCCCGGTGCCCGCTACGAGGCGGCGGCAGAGGTAACGCTACCTGCCGACCTGACGGGCACCTACACGCTCCTCGTGAACGCTGACGACGGGCAGTCTGTCGACGAGCTCGCCCGCGAGAACAACGCCGCGCTACCTACCTCGACGACGGACCTGGGCCTGGCTGCGCCCGCCGACCTGCGCATCGCGTCGGTGACGATTTCGGGCACGCCGCAGGCCGGTCAGCCCGTACGCGCCGTCGTCACCGTCGCCAACGAGGGCGCGGCGATCCCGGCCCGTACGTCGTGGACCGACGCCTGGACGCTCTCGCCGGGCACCGAGGCCAACGGTGAGACGGTGACGCTGCTCACGCAGCGCGTCCAGGGGCCGCTCGCCCCGGGCGCAACCTACACCCACACCGTGGACCTCTTCCTCCCCGACTATGCCGCCGGGAGCCACCTCCTCACCACGACCGTCAACAACGACCGCCGCGTGACCGAGGCGGGGCAGGTCGGCAACAACACCGACGCACGCGTGCTCGACATCGTGCTGCCGCCGCCGGTGGACCTCGTTGTGGAAAACGTAGTCGTGCCCGCCGGGGCCGAGCCGGGCGACGAGGTGACGATCACCTACGACCTCGTCAACCGCGGCCAGAACCCGTTTGCGGGCCTGTTCTTCGACGCCGTCCACCTCTCGCTCGACGCGCGCTTCGACATCGAGGACCCGCGCCTCGCCTTCGAGCGCCGTGCGCTCACCATCGAGCCGGGTGTGCGCCGCTCGATGACCATGACGGTGCGGCTGCCTGAGCCGGGCGCGCCGATCCACGTCCAGGACGCAGGGGCGCGCGACAACCAGCGCCCGCGCGACGCCCTGCTGGGCGCGGCGTCGAACACGCTCGCGCTGCTCCGTGGCGGCTCGCCGAGCCCGCCGCCTGAGAACGTCGACGCCGACGGCACGGTGCCCAACCTCGTTCCGGGGCAGTACCGCGCGATCGTCTGGACCGACGTGCGCGGCAGCGTTCGCGAGACCGACAACGACAACAACCGCACGGCATCGAGCAGTACGGTCGGCGTCGATCTCCCGTCGCTCATGCTGGGAGAGCCGCAGCCGGTGACGCTACTGCCGGGCCAGAGCCGCTACTTCAAGCTCGACGTGCCCGCCGGGCGCGACCTCCGCTTTACGCTCGACAACCCGACGCCCTACCGGGACGAGGAGTTCGAGGTGTTCGTCGCCTATGACCGCGTGCCCTCGCCCGGCGACTTCGACCAGGCATTCTTCGCCGAGAGCGCCCTGGGCGCACCCGAGGTGCTGGTGCCGGGATCGCAGGCCGGGACCTACTACGTGCTCGTTCGGAACCCCTACTTGCTCGCGTTCAACAACGACCGCGCGGACGTGTCGCTTACGGCGGAGGCATTCACGTTCAGCCTCTTCAGCACCACGCCGGAGGCCGGCGGCAACCAGGGGCGCGTCGTCGCCACGATACGCGGCGCGCAGCTCAACGAGGGCACCGCGTTCCACCTGGAACGCGGCGGCACCCGCATCGACGGGGCACTCGTGCGCCTGCGTAGTTCGATGGAGGCCGAGGTGCGCTTCGACCTGCGTGGGCAGGCGCTTGGCCAGTATGACCTCGTCGCCACCCAGGGCAGCGGTAGCGCTCGCCTCGACGAAGGCTTCGAGGTACAGGTGCAGAGCGTGGCAGGCATCCGGACCGGCGTCGTCGCCCCGACGGGCGTGCTCATCAACGACGCCACGGCCTACGAGGTCGTGCTCCGCAACGACGGCAACACCGACCAGGACCTCGTGGTGCTGGCCGTCGCCCTCCCCTTCGACCAGATGTATGCGCTCGAAACGGAGGACTTCGTGGGGACGATGCTCCCGGCCGACGCGGTGGCGAATAGCCCCGATCTCGTCTTGCCCAACGCCGGCATCCAGATGCGCATCGGCGGCGACGAGGCCGTGGACCTGGGCGAGTGGGGCGTCCTCACCGTGTTCGCCAAGAACGTGCGCGTGGGCGAAACCCGGACCGCACGGATCGTCGTCCCGTCGGTGTTGGGTACGCCCGGTGAGCCCTTCCCGGTCTACGTAGACGCGCTCGGCTTCTCGCAGGACGAGTTCGCCGAGGTAGCCACGGTGGCGGCGCAAGAGCTTGCGCAGACCATCGCCGAGGTCGACCTCGCGACGCTACCGCCTGAGGCGCAAGCCTGGGTCGACGTCCTGACCGCAGAGCTTGACGCTGGCCTGTCCGAGGCGGACTTCATGGCCTATGTCGAGTCCGTGGGCCTCGTCGGCGACGGGCCGCTGAGGGGCGTCTCGCTGCCGCTGCTCTACATGCCGCGCGATGTGAACGCCCCGCCCGGCTCAGGCGGAGCGCCGCAGGCGGCCCAGCTCCTGGTATTCCCGAACGCAGCCAGCCAGGCCTTTAGCCAAGAAGGATGCCGGACGCTGACCTGCACGCTCGAAGCGATCGGTCGGTTTGTGGCAACGGCCTATGGGTTTGCCACGCTCGCGGGGGTCTTCGGCACGGGCTGCGTGCTCGTCGGCCTCCTCTGCGCGCCGGGCATCGTGGCGGCGGCACTGGTCCTCGGCGTGATCATGCTCGGCGTCACCCTCTACCGCAACTCGACTGGGCGCCCCTGCACCTCCACGTTGCTCTGTAGGCCATTCTTTGGCTCGGACGACCCGAACGACATCCTCGGGCCCGACGGCTACGGCGATGCACGGTGGGTGCCGCGTGCCGAGCCAATGGCCTACCGCATCCGCTTTGAGAACAACCCGGAGACGGCCAACGCGCCCGCCAAAGAAGTCGTCATCACGCAGACGCTCGACGCCGACCTCGACCTGCGCACGTTCCGCGTGGAGCGCTTCGGCTTCGGCCCGTACGCGTTCGACCTCCCCGGCGAGGGCCGCGCGTTCTACGCCGACCGCCTCGACCTGCGCGACTCGCTCGGCGTGTTCGTGGACGTCTCTACGACGCTCGATGCGCAGACCCGCGAGATCACGCTCGCGCTGCGTGCCATCGACCCGCAGACGGGCGACGTGACGCGGGACCCGCTCGGTGGGCTCCTCCCGCCCAACAACGTTCCCCCCGAGGGCGACGGCTTCTTCGCCTACCGCATCACGCCGCGCGAGGACGCCCCGGACGCCGCCCGCATCGACGCGCAGGCGAGCATCATCTTCGACAACAACGCGCCCATCGAGACGCCCGCGATCTTCAACACGCTCGACGCCTCGGCGCCGGTGAGTCGCCTCCGCACCGGCTCCACCGTCGTGCTCGACTCGACGAGCGTGCAGCTGGCCTGGACCGGCTCGGACACGGGCGCTGGGCTGTCGGGCTTCGCGCTCTACGGACGCCGCGTCGACGCTAGGGCAGCCACTTCCGGAGGCAACGGTGCCCCGCCGCCCTTCGCGACGACGGGTGAGTTCGCCCCCATTGTGACCGGCACCACGGACTCGACCTACGTCTTCGAGGGCGCCTTCGGGACCGCCTACGAGTTCTTCACGCTCGCCACCGACCTGGCGGGCAACACCGAGCCGATGAAGAGCGAGCCCGACGGCGGCGTGGTCGTCGCCAACGAGGACGAGGACGACGCGGCGCTCCCGCGCGTCTTCGAGGTGCAGGGGGCCTACCCGAACCCGTTCCGCGGGAACGCAACGCTCCAGTACGCCACGCCTCAGGTAGGCGATGTGGAGATCGTGATCTACGACCTCCTCGGGCGGCGCGTGCAGGTGTGGACCCAGTCCCAGCAGCGACCCGGCGTCCACCGCCACCGGCTGCAGTTCGAGCAGCTGGCCAGCGGCCTCTACCTCTACGAGGTACGCTTCGAGACCGAGACCGAGCGCCTCCGGGAGACTGGCCGCATCACCCACGTCCGGTAGGGCGCCCCGGCTCCGCGAGCGGAGCCGGGGTGTGCAGGCGTGGACGCCTGCACGTGTAGACGAGGGGATGCTCCTATCACACGTCCGGACCTGCACGCATTTACACCCAAGACCGGCCTCGGAAACCCGTCCCGACCGCGACGCTACGTCCGGACGGAGCGCTACCGGCTCACCGAGCGGGCGTAGTCCCAGGCGGCCTCGACGGCGTCGAGCGCGACGTTGTCCGTGACGCGCGCCGCGCCGATCTCGTCGAGCACGACAAAGCGCAGGCGCTGGCCTTGCCGCTTCTTGTCGGACTGCATCGCCTCGATCAGGTCGGCGTTGGCGAGGGTGTCCAGAGAGCCCGGCACGGGGAGGCGCGCCGCTAGCGCGTCCGCCTGCTCCAGGGGAAACGCCTGGCGCAGCGTGTGCGAGAGGTGCAGCGCGGCCCGCATGCCCACCGCGACGGCCTCGCCGTGCGTGAACGTGCCGTAGCCTGCCGCCCTCTCGATGGCGTGCGCGAACGTGTGGCCGAAGTTGAGCAGCGCCCGCTGTCCGCCCTCGCGCTCGTCGCGGCTGACCACCTCGGCCTTGACCTCAGCCGAGCGGCGTAGGACATGCGCCACCGCTTCGGGCTCGCGGGCGAGGAGGGCCTCCCACTGCGCGTCGAGGAAGCCAAAGAAGGCAGCATCGGCGATGTAGGCATACTTCACGACCTCGGCCAGCCCGCTCGTCCACTCACGCTCGGGGAGCGTGGCGAGCACGGCCTGGTCCACCTGGACGAAGCGCGGCTGGTAGAACGCGCCGATGAGGTTCTTGCCCATCCGGTGGTTGATGCCCGTCTTGCCGCCGATGGCCGAGTCGACCTGGGCGACGAGCGAGGTCGGGACCTGGATGAGCGGGACGCCGCGCAGCGTAGTCGCCGCGGCGAAGCCTGCGAGGTCGCCCACGACGCCGCCGCCGAGCGCGATCATCGGCCGCCGACGGTCGATCCCGTTCTCCAGCGCCCACGTCTGGATGCGCGCGAGGTGCACCATCGACTTGGTCCCCTCGCCGGCTGGCAGCACGAGCGCTTCGGGCCGCCAGTGGCGCTGCCGGAGCGTGTGCAAGAGCGGCCCGAGGTAGTGCGCCGCGACGTGCTCGTCGGTCACCACGAAGCAGGCGCCCGGCGTCAGGCCGCGCACCCGCATGCGCATCGGGAGGTCGTCGAGGTCGCCGAAGTAGACCGGGTAGCCGCGGTCCTCCGGTAGCGCCACCAGCACGGGGCTATTTGATCCTTCGAATTTTTGGTTTTCCATGTGCCGTGCAAAATTATCAGGAACCCATCGAACATCACCCATCATCAATCACAAGCTCCAAATCGCCCACCGACGATACCCAACTCCAAATTCTCAATCGTACATCTCCGAATTGTCAATCGCCAATCGCCTGCGTCTCGATGAGGCGGCGGGCGACGGCGAGTGTCGGGCCTGTGGGGACGAAGCGGGACGCGACCGCGCCGACCTTGTTCGGGAGGCCGCTCACGATGGTGCGCTTGCCCCGGAGCAGCGCGTCGAGGCCGACGGCGGCAACCTTCTCGGCGGTCTCGGCGACGCGGAAGAACTTATCGCTCATCCCTGCCTCATCGGCGAAGGCGGTGGCGGTGGGACCGGGGCACAGGCACGTCACGGCCACGCCCGTCCCGCGCACCTCGGAGGCGAGCGCCTCGGAGAAGCTGCGCACGTAGGCCTTCGTGGCGGCGTAGACGCTCATCATCGGGATCGGCTGGTAGGACGCCGTGGAGGCGACGTTGAGCACGCCGCCACGCCCGCGCGCGAGCATCCCGGGGAGGAAGAGCCGCGCGAGAACCGTGAGGCTGGTCATGTTGAGCGTTGCCATGCCCTCCACGCTCGCAGCGCCCTGCTCGGCGAACGCGCCGACATAGCCGAACCCCGCATTGTTGATGAGCACGTCGACCTCGTGTCCGGCCGCTGTGACCCGCTCGTAGAGCGCCTCGGCCGACCCTGCCTCGCCGAGGTCGTGGGCGAAGACGTGGACCTCAGCCCCGGCGCGGCGGAACTCGTCGGCGAGTGATTCCAGCGTCGCCTCGCTGCGGGCGGTGAGGAGCAGGCGGGCCTGCTGAAAGGCGAGTTGGCGGGCCATCGCTTCGCCGATGCCGCTCGATGCACCGGTGACGAGGACGGTCTGGCCGTAGTACGAGTTCATGGCGGAGTGGGTCAGAGGGTCGAGGGTCGAGGGTCGAGGGTCGAGGGTCGAGGGTCGAGGGTCGAGAAGGTGCGCTGCTTTTGCGAGGGCGTCAACCGGGAGGCTCCGATCTCGTTCATTCTTCGGGACGATCTTGCTGTTCGTGGCCGCCCGTCGCGGCCGTGCCACCTCGTCCACATCCACCTGGGTCCAAACCGTTCTTCGCTTGCCCCTGTTGGTGCCGTACCCCTAGACTGGATACCCCACCCCGCCGCCGCCGCCCGATGCCTGACCTTTCGCGCCGCGCCCTGCTCAACGCCGCCATCACGCGCCTGCGCCTGGCTGGCGTGGAGGCGCCCGAACGCAATGCTGAGTGGCTGCTGTCCCACGTCATCGGCGTGGGGCGGGTGCACCTGCTCGCCTACCCGGAGGCACGGGTCACGGCCGACGAGGCGGTGCAGTACGAGGCGCTCGTAGCTCGGCGGCTGGCCCGCGAGCCGCTGCAGTACGTCACCGGCGAGGCCCACTTCTACGGCCTTGCCCTCCGCGTGGGGCCGGCCGTACTCATCCCGCGCCCCGAGACCGAGGAAGTCGTCGAGGCAGCGCTGGCGACGGTCGCAGACGCCGTTGCCCCGTGGGTGCTCGACATCGGGACCGGCAGCGGGGCCATCGCACTGGCCGTGAAGCACGAGCGGCCCGACGCCGAGGTCTTCGCAGTGGACGTGGCGGCCGAGGCGCTCGACGTGGCGATGCGCAACGCGCAGCAGCTCGGCCTCGACCTAGCGTTCGTGCGCGCCGATCTCTTCGACCCGCGCTTCACTGAACGCGTCGAGCAGCGCTTCGACCTCGTGATCTCGAACCCACCCTACGTCCCCGACGACGAACTCGACACGCTCCAGCCCGAGGTGCGCGACTTCGAGCCGGAGGGCGCGCTCGTCACCGGCGGCGACCCGCTGCGCTTCTACCGCGCGCTCGCCGTGGTGGGGGCCGACCTGCTCAAGCCGGGCGGCTGGCTCGTCGTGGAGACGCATGCCGACTATGGCCGGGCCGTCCGCGACCTCTACGCTAGCGAGGAGAGCTTCGTGCAGGCCACGCTGCGCCAGGACCTCGCCGGGCGCGACCGCATCGTGCTCGCCCAGCAACCCTTGCGCCTGCGCCCCGAATAGCTACGCGTCCCCCCGCTATCGATAGCGGCCATCGCCTTCTCCGTCCCTCCCTGTGCCTGACGCTCTACACCCTCCCACGTGGCACCGCGACGGCTTCACCGTCTCTACCGACCCCGCGCGCTTCGATGCGGCGGCGATGCAGGCGTTTCTGGCAACGGAGTCCTACTGGAAGCGCGGCCTCCCCCTCGGCATCGTGCGGCGCGCCGCCGAGGGCTCGCTCTGCTTCGGCCTGTTCGATGACGACGACGAGGGGCAGCAGGTCGGCGGCGCTCGCTGCGTGACCGACACGGCGACGTTCGCTTACCTCTGCGACGTGTATGTCCTCGCCTCCTACCGCGGGCGCGGCCTCGGGCAGTGGCTCATGCGCTGCATCCTTGACCACCCCGGCTTGCAGGACGTGACGCGGTGGCTGCTCACCACGCAGGACGCGCACGCGTTCTACGAGCAAACTGGCTTCGAGCGCGTCCCCTTTCCCGAGCGCTTCATGGCCGTGCTCAAGCCCGACCCGTGGGGCTAAGGCGTGTGGACACTCATCGGGTCAGGGGCTCGCGAGACGCCGTTTGCGTCTCTGCAAGGCGCGCGAGGAGGTCCATCCCGTAGGCTCGGGCGACGAGCGGAACGAAGCCGGGGCCGAGTCGCCTGACTTCGCGCTCAGATCCCGCAGGGACGATCCGTTTGGCCTCCTGCTCGGAGGTCAGATAGCCTCCACTTCCACCTTCCCCCACCGTACTTCTGCCATCCTACCTATGCGTTCTCCTCGAGCTTGGCTATCTTGATTTAGTACGCCAGCGTACTTTTCACCCTGAAACATTCGTCTCTATCGCCATGCCTCTTGCCGTCGTCACCGGGACCACCTCTGGGATCGGTGTAGAACTCGCCCTCGCCCTCGCTCACCGAGGCTACAACCTTGCTCTCGT
>JBCCLD010000050.1:0-16471 GCA_039027055.1 Bacteroidota bacterium | reverse complement strand
CGGCTGCGCCGCGACTTCGGTGGCAGCCGAGAAGCCAAGCAGGACAACGAGCGCGAATCGAATGGGGGTCATAGGTCTCTGTGCGTTACCAGCCGCCGGAGGCCCCGCCTCCAGATGAGAAGCCGCCGCCGCCGGAGAAGCCTCCGCTGGAAAAGCCGCCGCCCGAGTAGCCTCCTGACGAACCGCCACCGCTGTAGCCCGACGCCGCGGCTCGGCCGTCGTAGGTTATCGTCTTGCCCCACGTGTGGATCGTGACGGATTCCTGGTTCTTGCGCGCCTCTGCCTTGAGACGAGCCACCCGCCTCTTCGCCTCGCGCCACCGCTGCCAGACGGGCGAGGACGCGAACCGCCACTCGATCAAACAGACTAGCATGACCATGGTCACGGGCACACTCCAGAGCCAGGCCCCTTCTGGCATACTCCGGTCGTAGAGCGCTACCATCGTGAGTTCGGCGAGGAACACGACCGCAAAAAACAGGATCAGCGTCCCGACGAGGAGCAGAAAGCCAAGCGCGAGCAGGCGGGTACCCGAGGCAAACGAGCCGACGAAGAACGCGTAGCCGAGCGCGTACATGATCAGGCTCAGAATGGGTATAAGGACGAGGGCGAGCCACCCCGTGTCGTAGGCGAGGAACCAGTAGATACGCCCCCACGCCGTCGTGGGCCGCTCGATCGGAGTGTAGCCGCGCCCGACCGCCGCCTGCGGGCCCGCCTGCGCCGCCTGGCCCAGGAGTTCGCGCTCCACGGCGAACACGCCTGAGCGGATGCCCCCCGCAAAGTCGCCGTTGCGAAAGCGAGGCACGATCTCGTTGCGGATAATGCGCCCAGCCTCCGCGTCGGTGAGCACGCCTTCGAGGCCCACGCCGACCTCGATGCGGAGCCGTCGGTCGTCGCGAGCCACGAGCAGGAGTACCCCGTTGTTGAGGCCTTGCTTACCGAGCCCCCACGCGTTGAAAATGCGCGTCGCGACCGGCTCGATGGCTTCGCCTGAGAGATTGGGCAGCGTGAGGACCGCCACCTGGTGCGTCGTCGAGTCTTCGAGCGCGGCGAGCGTGGCGATCAATTGGCCCTCCGTCGCCTCGTCGAGAAGGTCGGCTAGGTCCATGACACGACCCGCTAGCGCTGGTGTCTCGACCTGGGCATGGAGCGATGGAACGAGGGAAAGCAGAACCAGGGTGACACACCCGATCCCTGCTCCCCGATTCCCTACCTGCCCACGCCTACTCATCGCGGAGCCGCACGTTGTCGGGAAGCTCATCGGTGTCGTCGGGACGGATCTCGACACCGCGCCGGTGGAGCAACTCGCCGCAGAGCGCGATGGCATCCACCAACCCATCGGCGAAGCGATCCTCGACGATGCCTTTGCGGATGCGGCCCACCACCTCAGCCCACTCGACCTGCTCGACCTTCGCGTTGATCCCGGCGTCGCCGTACACCTCGATCCGGTGTTCGAGCATCGAGACGAAAAGCAGGATACCGGTACGGTCGCGGGTGTCAAAGACCTGCTCCTCAACGAACGCCTGCATGGCACGGCGGTGTGTGTTGAGCGTTAAGAGCGCATCGCCGGCGAGGAGGCGCATTAGGGTGGGAGTGTAGGCCACCGTCAGCGCCCCCAGCCCCCCTGCTGAGAGTGCGACGAGCACCATACCCCAGCCGGTGTAGAGCCAGCCGAGGCCCCAGCCATCGTACAGCGCCGCCACGAGCATCCCCGCAAGCATAGCCAAGACGGCCGCCATAGAGGCCCCGCGCCACACCGCAACGTCGTAGGTGCCGGATCGTCCGACGACGTAGGGCACGATCTCGCCAGCGGTCTGCGTCTCGGCAGCGGCGACGGCCTCCCGAATGCGCTGCTGGTCGGCGTCGGAGAGTGTCGGGGTCATGGGTCAGGTAACAGTTCGCAAGAGGGAGCACGGCCCCACCGTCATCAGCGCCGACCGGCACGTAGAGGGGTCACGGTGGTACCCTTCAACATACTGCTCGACGGTGTTGTTGCTCGGCTCCGTGGCTTTGCTCTTACCGCTCGTTGCTCTATTGAGTCGACCCGTGTGGCCATGCACGCGCGCTCGGCGCGTGACTCTCGTGTGCTGAGCCGGGTGACCGCTGCCCTCGCGTAGGCTACTCGCCGTTGATCGATTCGGGCACGAGGACCACACGGACGACCTGCGCGGGGTCGATGAACTGTCGAGCGGCGGCCTGTATATCATCCGGCGTCAGCCTGAGGAGACGCTCCGTACCGTCCATGACTTGCTCTGGCGCCTCGTCGTAGCGGTAGGCCACTTCGAGCACGGTGAGCCAGTAGCCGTTGTCTCGGCGGTTCACTTCCTGCTGCCGCCGGGCCTGTTCCTGGACACGCTGGAGGTAGGTGGCCGCCGGCGGAGCTGCGCGCAGGGCCGCAATTTCCGCCTGCACCGCTGCCACGAGTTCGTCTACCCTAGCGGGGTCGCAGCCGAAGACGATGCGCAACGCATATTCGCCGGTTTCGCGATCAACCGTGGTGCTCACACCGACGCCGTAGACACCGCCAAGCTCTTCGCGCAGTTCTTCCCGGAGCCGTGTGTTGAGCACCTTACCCATGGCATCGAACCGCTGTTGAGAGGCGCGGCTTGACTCGGGGTCGCTCTCCGACAGAAAACCCGTGTACACAAGGGCGACCTGACTTTGCGACTCCACACCACGCACGACGGTCTTCTCGACCACACCAGCCGGAGGGGGGGTGTCGATGACGACGAGAGAGTCGCTCCTCGGCAGGCTTGGCAAGCTACCGAGGTACTGCATCGCCAGCGGCTGGAGGGTGTCGAGGTCCACGTTGCCTACGACGACGAACGTGAAGTCGTCGACATCGGCGAAGCGGTCGCGGTAGAACGAGAACGACGCGTGGGGGTCGAGCCGGTCGAGCGCGGCCTCGTCGAACGGGAGCCGCCGAGGGTGACGCTGTTGAAGAGTAGTCGAGAGCGTATCGGCGAAGGCGGCCTGCGGGCTGTTCGCGCGGTTGGCGATGGATGCGCGGATGCGCTGCTTCAGCGAGGTGACCGCATCTGCGTCCAGGCGGGGCGCGGTGACGTAGAGGTGGATCAGCTGGAACAGCGTCTCCAGGTCTTCGGGGCTGGCACTGCCTCGGAAGCCTTCTTCGCGCTCGTTGATGTACGGCACGACGCCCACGACCTGCCCGGCCAGCTTCTTCTCGAGTTCAGTCACCGAAAACGCCCCCACTCCGCTTTGGCTCACGAATGCGACCGCGCTCCGCACCGCAAGGTAGGTGCTGTCGTCTACCAAGCCCGTTCCTCCAGGTGAGAATGCACGTAGGAGCACCTGGTCGTTCTGGAATTCAGTCTGCTTGTGAACCACGCGGACGCCGTTGTCGAGTGTGAACTCCGTGTAGTCGAGTGCGGGGTAGCTGGTCCGCGTCGAGATCGCACCCGGCTCGGGCACGGTGGCCAACAGAGGCGCGGACGCGGCCCCGTCCTCGTAGGGGGACACTGCCATCGCACTGACTTGGTCGAACACCGCCGTCAGCGCCGCCTCGTCGGGCACCCTGCTGCCCTCGTTCTGCGGTGCGCTCACGAGCACAGACCGGTTCTGCTCGGGCATGAGCGCTTCGGCTTTGGCGTTGACCTCCGAGAGCGCGATGCCTGGCAGCAGGTTGTCGGCATACAGGAAGCCTGTGGCAGGGTCCACGACGGGCTGCCCGCCGAGATAGTACTCCACCAGTTCCCCAGCGATGCGGCTTGATTCGAGCTTGTCAGCCTCGCGGGCAGCTTGTTCGTAGCCGCGTCGCAACGCCGTCTTGGCGCGGTCCAGCTCAGTTTCGGTAAATCCATGCTGCCGCACCCGTGCCGCCTCGGTCAGGAGCGCCCGGAGCCCAGCCTCGATGCCCCCCTCGGGCACGACGGCCTGAAGCCCGTAAAGTTCGCGTGTGCGCACAAAGCCCCCCTCGAACGAGAACGCCCCCAAGAAGGGCGCGTCGGGCTGCCGGACGATCTCGCGGAAGCGGTCGTTCAGCATCTGGTTGTAGAGCGACGCCACAAGGTCGCGCCGGAACGTCGAGTCCGTACCCGCTGGTCGCACGGCGCGTCCGTAGAGTACGCCTACGACCGAGGCGGTCGCCTCCGGGTCTGTTGCGATGGCGAACTGCGGCGTCGCCGCGTCTGGGATGCCATAGCGGAGCCGTTCGGGTGGAGTAGCCGGGTTGACGAGCGGCGCGAACCGTTCGCGGATCTTCGTTTCGATCGCCTCCGGGTCGAAGTCGCCCACTGCGACGACGGCCATCAGGTCGGGGCGGTACCAGTCGGCGTAGAAGCGCTCGATGGCCTCATAGGGGGCGGTCTGAATGACCTCGGGGTCGCCGATGGGCAGCCGATCGGCGTAGCGGGAGCCGTTGAAGAGCACCGGAAGCTGCTGGCGCTGGATGCGGTCCTGCGCCCCCTTCCCGAGGCGCTCTTCTTCGAGGATCACGCCGCGCTCTCTGTCGATTTCCACCGGATCAAGCGCGATGGCACTGGCCCATTCGCGGAGGATATCGAACGCCGTGTCTACGATCGCCGAGGTGTCGGTCGGGATCTGTAGCAGGTAGACGGTTTCGTCGAATGAGGTGTAGGCGTTGAGGTCCGGTCCGAAGCGCATGCCGATGCCTTCGAGATAGTCAACGAGTTCTTGCCGCTCGAACCGTACGGTGCCGTTGAAGGCCATGTGCTCCAGGAAGTGCGCCAGCCCCTGCTGGTCGTCGGCTTCGAGAATGCTCCCTGCGTTGACGACAAGGCGCAACTCGGCACGGTCCTGTGGCTCAGCATTGCGCAGGACGTAGTAGGCGAGACCGTTGTCGAGCGTGTCCGCGATGACGTCGGGGCGCATGGGCAACGGCGTGCCAGGGGCCTCTGCGACGGGTGGCGCCAGCGTCGCTTGTGCCGAGGGAAGGTCGTCAGCGGCCGACCTGTCGCTGCCGGGCGACACGACACGGCCTGGCGTACAGCCGACCAGCCCCACCAAGACGCATGCCATCAAGCGGGACACGAGCGAGAGAGAACGAGAACCCATCATTGGTGGCGTTGCCGTAGAAAGAGCTTCAACGAAGCGTCCGTGACCCCGAATCAAAGCGACGAACAGTGCAGGCTTCAGGGGGACTACCCTCCCTGCTGTTGGGCTTGACCACGCAACTGGGCCAGTTCTAGCTCCGCGCGCTGGTGGACGGGACTGTCGTGGTCCGTCACCGCGATCACCTTCTCCATCGACTCTATCGCCTGATCAATGCGGCCAATGCGGGCGCGCATGAGGCCCATGTTGAAGTTCGCCTCGGGGTGGTTGGGATAGCCTTCGATGACCGTCTGGAGCTGCTCGACGGTGCCCATGGGCGTAGCGGGATCATACTGGTAGGCCAACGCCAGATTGACGCGCACGTCCGGGTCGTCTTCGATGTCGAGCGAGCGCTGGTAGGCATCGATAGCATTCAGCGCCACGGGAGCCTGCTGCTCAGGGCCAACCTGCGGGATATGGTCGAGCCAGAGCGTACCAACGGTCGCCCAGGCTGCGGAAGTCTGTGTAACCTCAGCGAGCGCAGTCTGGGCCTCCGCAGCGCGTCCGTAGAGGCTCGCTCGGGCATACGTCTCCACGAGTTCGATGCGCTTCCCGATGCGACTTGCCTCGGTGCCCGCCGCCTCGATGTCGGCTGTGATCTGCGCGGCACGCGTCTCTACCTCAGGATCGGCGGCGACGGGCGCAACAGGAGCGGGTGCCGGAGCGGGTGCCGGAGCCGTGGCGGGAGCGGCGGCCGTGGCGGGTGCCTCGGTGGCAACTGGAGGCGCAGGGGAGCCACTCAGCCGATCGACGGCGAAGAGCGCCAGCGCTGCAGCAGCTATCGCACCGATCATGACGACCCCCTTCGACGGGCGCGTCCGCAGCGGTGCAGGCCCTGGCGAAAACGAAGGACCAGGTGTCTGAGACGGCCGTGGCTGTCTCGGAGGCGCCGAGCTAGGCATCAAGGCCGTTGCGAGCGGTATACCGCACATCGTGCAGAAGCGACCAGCGATGGGATTCTGAGCGCCGCACTGCCCGCAATACTGTACCGTGCGGGCAGATGCTACCGGAATCTGCGCATCGCTCGGTAGCGTCGGCCCCGCTGGCTGAGCTTCTCGCCCAACTGTTTCCTGACGGTCACCCTTGGATGTAAGCTCTATGATATCGTCAGGGGCGCTCTGGACAGCAGCGTCGGCATCCGAATCGGTAGCGATGAGGTCGGCGGGAACGTCATGCTCAACGGAGAGCACGTGACCGCAGAGGTCGCAGCGGTCTGATCCTGGCTCAAGGCGCGCCCCGCATTCGGGGCAGCTGGCGGCGGGGGTTGTCATAGCGCGTGGAAAAATGCGGGGGACCGAAACGCCCAACTGCCTTCCTCCCCGGCCGTTTCACACCAGCGCCAGCTTAGCGTTGGCTTCAAGCTCGTGCACGCCTCGTTGCCTGGGCGCCACCTGCGTAGACGCAGCCTACACCGCTTCATCGTTGAAGAGCGACGCTAGCTCGCGGTTGTGGGTCCGGAGCCATTGGTCGAGCAACTCGCCGACGGCCCCTGCATTGGGTTGAGCGAGCGCTTCCTGCGCGAGAGCCTCAGCCTCCAGCTGGGTCATCGCCCTGATCACCCGCTTCACATCGAGGATATAGGCCGGCGACATGCTGAGTTCGTGTACGCCCAGGCCCACGAGGAGCGGCACCATGCGGGGCTTGCTGGCCATCTCTCCACAAAGGCTGACGCTGATGCCGTGGCGGTTCGCCGCGGCCACCGTGCGCGCGATCAGCATGAGCAGGCCCGGATGGAGTTCGCGGTACAGATTCGCCACGAGGTCGTTGCCCCGATCCACGCCCAGGGTCAGGCTCGTGAGGTCGTTCGTGCCAATGGAGAGGAAGTCGACCTCCTGAGCAAAGCGGGGGGCGAGCAGCGCGGCCGCAGGTACCTCGATCATGACGCCAACCTCCACGTCGCGCCCGTGCGGGATGCCATCGCCCGAGAGATCGACAAGCACTTGGTTCAAGACTTTCCTAAAGGCGCGCACTTCCTCGATGACGGTGACCATCGGCAGGAGGATGCGGACGGGTCCTTCGACCGCCGCGCGGAGGATTGCGCGGAGCTGCGGCTTGAGGAGTTCGGGACGGTCGAGCAGCAGCCGGATGCCGCGCCAGCCCAGGAAGGGGTTGGGTTCACGACGGGCGACGTGCAGCACCTTGTCACCGCCGAGGTCGATGAGTCGGAACGTGACGGGGTGCGGGGCCGCTGTGCGGATCGTCTCGCGGTAGATCGCGGCTTGCTCTTCCTCTTCGAGTGCTTGGCCCTGCGCCATGAAGAGCAATTCGGTGCGGAAGAGGCCGATGCCTTCGGCGCCGTACTCATCGAGGTGGGGCAGCTCTTCGCGGAATTCGATGTTGGCTCGGAGCGGGACCCGGCAGCCGTCGCGCGTTTCGGCTGGCAGCGGGAGCAAGTCCGCTCGCCCTTCGAGCAGCGCCTCGTAGCGAGCGCGCTTCTGGGCATAGTAGGCCTGGGTCGCCTCGTCAGGGTCGATCACGAGGCGGCCCGAGAAACCGTCGAGGATGAGCGTGTCGCCTGCGCGGATGGCTGCTGCGGAGCCGTGCAGCCCTACCACTGCCGGCACGCCGAGGGCTCGCGCCATCAAGGAGACGTGGGAGGTCGGGCCGCCAAAATCGAGTACGCACCCACGGATTCCCTGGCGGCTGAACAGCAGGATATCGGCCGCCGTGAGGTTCTCAGCCACAACGATCCGGTCGGGGTCGATGTGAGAGACGGCGTGGTCTTGGTTGAGGTTGCGCAGCACGCGGTTCTGGACGTCGAGTAGCTCGGCGGCCCGTTCGCGCCAGCGGGGGTCGCCGCTGGCCTGGAGTCGCTGTCGGAAGCGGTCCATGGTTGCCTGGAGCGCATAGCCTGCGCCTGTGTGCTCCTGTCGGACGCGGTCGACGGTCGCGTCGTAGAGCGACGAGTCGCGCAGCATGAGCAGCTGGGCTGTGAAGAGTGCGCAGCCCTCCGACCCGATCTTCTCTTTCGCCACGACGAGCACCTTGCGCAGCTCACGCTCGGAGCGAGCGACGGCCTCCTCGAACCGGGCCACTTCTGCATCCACCTCTCCGACGCCAATCTGCTCCTGCGTCGCCTGGTACGCTCCGGCCTTGTAGACGTAGGCCTGTCCCATCGCGATGCCCGGCGCCACGGCAAGGCCCTTGAGCACCCGCATCCCGCTGGCCGTCACCGTAGGCTCGGGCGGGGCGACGACCAGCGCGCCTTCGGGGTCTCGGGGCGATGCGGCAGGAGAACGAGACTCCGACGAAGCGAAGGCCAGCGGCATAGATCACAGGTTGGGGTGCGGAAGGGTCCTTGTCTATGCCCAGCGTGCCTTGATGTTCGCCGCCATGTGATGACCTATCCGGAACGTCGGCTTGTCCAGCAAAGCCTGAGCCAACAGGCGATGGCCAAGGCGCGCGAAGCAGACGATGCCCCCGGGGTCCGGGGCAGGCTCCGCATCGGCGATACAGCGCAGCCCAGGCCAACGTATGTGCAGCCAGGCCCCCATGTACAGACCCTGGCCGAGAGGGCTTTTCGGTTCGGTCCCAAGTCGGAGCGCTAGTGAATGGACGCAATGGCCCTCGTGCTCCTGCAAGCCGAGGCGACGTGGCTGATTCCGCGCACCGCCTCACGAGCCCCCGAGCGCGGGGCCCCGTGCTCGGGGAGGACTCTCGAGGGCGAGTGCAAGCCCCTGGGGCCTGCCCCACTGACTACAGCGAGCGTCATTGAAGGCAGCGCAGCCCTCGATACACAAGTGCAGGCCGCCCCACAGTCTGTCCTACTTCTCCTCGCCGAAGCCTTCTTCGAACAGCGCTGCCATAGCGTCAGCGGCCGCGGCCTCGTCTGGGCCGTCGAACAGTAGCTCGAGGGTCGCCCCTTGCTCAGCGGCCAGCGTCATTACGCCGATGATGCTCTTGCCGTTGATCTCGTAGCCGTCCTTGCGGATGAAGAACTCAGCCTCGAAGCCCGCCGCCGTGCGGACGATCATCGAGGCGGGGCGGGTGTGGACGCCCGCGCGGTTGCGGACGGTGACTTCGCGCGTGAGCATGCGGCTATGCGAGGATCGACGATGGAGATGGCGGCTTGCAGCGGACAATCACCAGCAAGGTATGCACACGCATCCTCCCTGGGCTGCGCGCCATTGCTTTCCCTTCTCGGCGCGACGCTTGGAGCGCTTCGGCTCGGACGTCTACTTTGCCCTTGCTCTTTCATCTGATACCTCGCCCATGGCCCGCCCCTTCGACCGCCGCGCCGTCTGGTCTTGGAGTCTATACGACTTCGCCAACAGCGCCTTTACTACCCTCGTCGTCACGTTTGTCTACGCGACGTACTTCACCCAGGGCATTGCCGAGAACGAGATCGAGGGGACCGCGCTCTGGACGCGTGGCATCACCATCACAGCCGTAGCCGTCGCACTCCTCTCGCCCTTCCTAGGGGCGATGGCCGACCGGGGCGGTAACCGCAAACGCTACCTCGGCATCGCGACTGTGATCTGCATCGCAGCGACGGCAGTCTCGTTCTTCTTCGGCTCCGGGGACGTGCTACCTGCGCTCGTCTGCATCGTCATCGCAAACATCGCCTACGAGATGGGGCTGGTGTTCTACAACGCCTTCCTCCCCGACTTGGCTCCACCGGATCGCATCGGGCGCGTCTCCGGAACGGCCTGGGCCCTCGGCTACCTGGGCGGCTTGCTTGCGCTCGCTGTGGGCCTCTTCGTCTTTGTTCAGGGCAACGTCTTTGGTCTGGACACGGAGACGGCCGAGCATGTGCGCGCGACCAACCTGCTCGTAGCCGTCTGGTTTGGCGTTTTCTCGATTCCGCTCTTTCTGTTCGTCAAGGAGGCCAAGCCTGCCCAGCGACCCAGCACCGCGCAGCTATTCACCACGGCGTTCAGCGAGATGGGCGAGACACTGCGCGAACTCCGGCGGTATCGGATGATCGTGCGGCTCCTCCTCGCGCGCCTATTCTACAACGACGGCCTGGTGACCATATTTGCCCTCGGCGGCATCTACGCGGCGGGCACGTTTGGCTTCACCACGGAAGAAATCATCTTTTTCGGCATGGCCCTCAACGTAGCAGCCGGACTGGGCGCGTTCCTGTTTGGCTTCATCGACGACAAGGTCGGCGGCAAGACGACGCTCTACGTCTCGCTCGTGCTGCTCTCCATGGCCACGTTGGTGGCTGTGTTCGGCCAGACGAAGGCGATGATCTGGGCCGCGGGCGTCCTCGTAGGCCTCGCGGCAGGACCCAACCAGTCGGCGAGCCGCTCGCTCTTGGGCCGCTTCGTGCCGGACGACAAGGAGACGGAGTTCTATGGCTTCTTTGCGTTCTCGGGCAAGCTGACCGCATTCATGGGTCCCCTCCTCTTCGGCATCCTCACGACCGCCTTCGAGACGCAGCGCGCGGGGGTGGCTGTGGTGCTTGTATTCTTCGTCATCGGCGCGGCGCTGCTTACGCTGGTCGACGAACAAGAAGGTATTGAGTTGGCCGGGCGCCCTGCCAATACGGGTGTTGTGGATTAGCGGGGCTTTCGATCTGATCGGCACTCTCCGCCCCATTCGGCGCCCGCTGCAATCTGCTCGTCTTCCTTTCTGGGGACCCGCATTCCTCCCTTGCCATTCGAGCACGGATACGTTGTCACGTGACCGCCTGGCTTCCTGATGGTTCACCTGGCTAAATCCACAGGCACCATGGCCCGCCGTCGCTTTTGTATGTAACGTCCGCCGCTCTTCTCTCTGAACCCCGTCGTTATGCCCACGGTCTCTGCTATTGCCCGCGCCCTCGAAGCGTGGGCACCGCGCGGCATGGCCGCCGACTTCGACAACGTCGGCCTGCTCGTCGGCGACTCGGCGCGCGAAGTCACAGGGGTGCTGGTGGCGCTCGACCTGACGCCCACGGTGGTCGCTGAGGCTCGGAAGCTCGGCGCGGAGATGATTGTGACGCATCACCCGCTGCTGTTCAAGCCTCAGAAGCGCCTGGTCGCCTCGGACCCCGTCGGGGCGCTCGTGCTGAAGCTCGCTGAAGCAGGCATCGCCTATTATGCCGCGCACACCAACCTCGACGCGGCACCGGCAGGCGTCTCGTTCGCCTTGGCCGCGCAACTGGGCATCGAAGATGCCCGCGTCCTCGTCCCGCAGCCAGAGGCCCTCGTGAAGCTCGTCTCCTTCGTACCTCGCAGCGCTGCGATGGAGGTGCGGGCGGCAATGGCCGGTGCAGGAGCCGGACACATCGGCGACTATGAGGCATGCGCGTTCACTTCGGAGGGGACGGGCTACTTCCGCCCAGGCGAGCGCACAACCCCTTCCATTGGCACTGCAGGCGGCCCGCTCGAATCGGTCGACGAAGTACGCATCGAGGTGGAGGTGACGCGGTGGGACCTCCGTCGTGTTCTCAGCGCCATGCGGGCGGCTCACCCCTACGAAGAAGTGGCCTACGACGTCTACCCGCTCGAAAAGACGACCACCCAGGCAGGCTATGGTGCTATCGGCGCTCTCCCGGTGCCGCTCCCCCTCCGAGACTTTTTGGCCATCGTCCAGGCTCGCCTGAACGCCGGCGCGCTGCGCTACGCCGGGAGCAGCGATGCGCTCGTACGGTCGGTGGCCGTCTGTGGCGGCTCTGGAAGTCGCTTCATCTCGGACGCTCTCCGCGCCGGCGCCGACGCCTTTGTCACCGCCGACGTGACGTACCACACGTTTTTTGACGTGCTCGATGCCGAAGGCCGCACCCAGATGGCACTGATCGACCCAGGCCACTACGAGACAGAGCGCATCACCGAACGCATCCTCGTCGACTACCTTGCCACCTCGTTCAGTACGCTCGCGATCCACCGAACCGAGGCTTGGACTAGCCCCATCCGGACGTTTTCGGTGCGGGATGCTTAATGTGTGATTGAACAGCGGGGTCGCATTCAGCAGAACTAGCGCACCCGCCCAACCTCGCACAGCCCAATTCCCTGCTCACCATCCGATGACGTCTTCGTCATCACGTTCGTGGCGATAGCGGCGCTCGTGCTCCTCCTTTGGACCGGGCAAGTCAGCACGGAAGCTAGAGACGGCCGCGTCCGACTCCGTGACACAGCCACTGACGCCGCCTTCGAAGACGGTATCCCATCCAACTTCTGTGCGGCCGAGGATGCGGTATCGATTGGTGCCGAGCGGCCCCGCTTGCTGCAGTACGACCTCCGCCGCACCGAGTCCGTCGAGGTCGAGGATGCCCAGTAGGGTAAACTGCCCCGGCGTACGTGCTGGACCGCGGTCGTCACGGGTCACCTCAGCCAACGGACGCAGCACCTTCCCGGAGACGTCAGGGCGAGCGATGACGAAAAGCCGCCACGTCTGTGGCGCATCCGGTCGCATCTCTGTCGCGTCGAAGGTGCCTAGGAACTCGTCTCGGCCGTCGGCATCGAGATCGGCGGCGAGGAGCCGGCCGGGGCGCAGGCGTCGCAGAGCTTCCTCGGACGCTTCTACGGCGCGCAGTCGCTCGCGGGCGAAGGAAAGCAGGAGGCGCTGTTCCTCACCTGTAGGCAGCCTACCTACCACGCCTCCGCTGTACACACTCGACGTGGCCGCGAGGGTAGCCTCCGGCGAGAGCGGTTGACTTGCCCGCGCCTCGCCCCGAATGGTTCTGCACTTGACGAGATCTACCGTGGCGTCCCGGATGGGTGCTGGGACGCTGCCTTGCGCCGGGTCGATCACCCAGAGGCCTCGGCGCTGGTTGAGCAGCGCCTCGCGGACACCGCCGTCCATTCGGGCGAGACGCGTGGAGTCGCCTAGCCAGCGCGGACCGATCTCGTCGAGCGAGTCGAGGTCGGCCCCGAACGGCGCGAGCGGATCGCCGATGCGCCCCTCAAAGACGACGGCAATGGGCTCGACCACCACGTTGCGGTCATCTACCGGTGAGCGGACGTCGCGGGTGACGGCGTAGAGCCTGACGATCCGGTCGCGGGCCTCGAAGTTGCCACGGGCGCGGGCTAGCTCGGTAAGCCGCCACCCGTCGTTGCCTCCCATCGAGTCGGTGCTCAGGGCCACGCGCTCGTAATAGGCGAACGCCTCGCCTTCTATGGTGCGATTTCTACTGGCTAGGGTGAGTGCTAGGCGACGGCGTAGCGTTTCGCCATTGGCGTCGAGGTTGTCATCGAGGATGGTGGCGCGCTGCACCTCTTCAGCCTCTACCGTCCAGCGTCGCGGTCCGGTCTCGTCCTCGAAAAACACGAACGCCTGGCCGACGATGTCGGCGCTGGTTTGGGCGAGGGTGGGCGTGTCGGGCTCACGCGGGTCCGGCTCGCTACACGCGGACAGCCAAAGGACAGCGGCGACGAACAGCAGGGGGCGCACAGGACTTCGGGTTGGCAGGGCGAGGCACTGTGCTAGACCAACGCCCACGAGCGCGGTTTCGTGCCACCACGAGTGAGTACCAGAGGGTTACGCAACGCGGCGCAGGATGGACTCTAGGCGCTCGTGGTCGTCGCCGAGGAGGCGCGAGAGCGTCCGTCCTGCGCTACGGAGCGCAGCGATGGCCTCCGTACCCTGGCCATAAGCACGGTGGAGGTGGCGTAATACCGCTACAATCAGGTCGTCCGCAGGCACGGCAGGGTCGGGATGGCGTGCAAGGCTACGAAGAAAGTCGAACGGTTCGCCGAGCGCGCATACGGTGGCATCGTTGCACGGATAGACCATGTCATGCAGATCGGCGGGGCGCGGTGGGAGTGTTTGATGGAGCCGGCCTTCGTGCTGGCCCGGACGCGGAGGTTCGCGGTAACCTAGGATGAGTGCGCGAAACGTCGTGCGGATGAGTTCTTGGAGCTGCGGCATCTCACGTTGGAGGGTAGCGCGGTCCATCCCGAGCGCCATCGCCCGCCGCCCAGGCTCCACGCTGCCCGTCTCGACGTGCGAGACAAGGGCATAGAGCACCGTGCCGTCCTGGGCAGGAACTTCGACCCAGCTACCAAACGTCGGCGCGCGCTCCGATCTCGCCACTTCCGCCACGAGGTGCCGCGTGCTCGATTCGATGACTTCGGCAATGCGCTGCATGGTGGTGAGGTCGTCTCGGGTACTGCCCAGTAGGGCTGAGGGGTGTGTGCTCGATTGATGTGTACGGCGAACTTACGCGCTCGACTCCTTCGCCTTTCCTTTGGCGGGGCAAGGACCCCTCGCCTTGAGGCGTTTCAGGGCACGTTCGCATGCCCTATCGCCTTGCTAATCGTGTCTCATGCGCTTGTTTTATCCTTTCCTCGCGCTCTTCGTCATCGCTGCCCTATCGCTCGGGGTCGGGTGTACTCGCGGCGGCTCTGAGTCGGCCTCGCCGTCGTATGAAGAACGAAGGACTGCTATGGACGTCGGAGAGGCCATTCCGGTATCCGAGACAGGTGCGCCGACGCCGACGCCTAGGGTGGACCGACAGCTCATCAAGACGGGACGGCTCACGCTCCGGGTGCATAGCTATGACGAGGCCGTCACTGCCTTGCGCGATACCATCGCCCGCTACGATGCCTATCTCTCCGGTGAGCAAGAGCAACGCCGCACCTACCGCATCGAAAACACGCTCACCATCCGTGTTGCGACCGACGAGTTCGATACCCTGGTTGACGCGCTAAGTCAGATTGGCGGGAGCGTTGAAGCCCGAGCGATCGACGTAGACGACGTGACGGAGGAGTATGTAGACATTCAGGCGCGTCTGCGCTCGCGAAGGGCGGCCGAGGAACGTTACCTCGACATTCTACAACGCGCTACGACCGTTGAAGACATCCTGACGGTGCAACGCCAGCTCGATCAGGTCCGCGAAGAAATAGAGCGCGTGGAAGGCCAGCTTCGCTTTTTGCGCGACCGGGTCGGCTTTAGCACCCTGACGGTATCGCTCTATCAGGAGACCGAGTTTGCACTGACTGAAGGCCCGGGATTCTTTGCCCGCGTTGCCGAGTCGTTTGAAGCTGGCTGGCGCAGCATCCTTGAGCTGACACTCGGCTTGATTGCCCTGTGGCCGCTCTTGCTACTTCTCGTAGCCGGGGCCTGGACTGTTCGTCGGTGGCGGCGCAAGCACCCGTCGTCGAAGCAGTCCACCCCGCCTCGCACGGTGCCTCCAGCTTAGGGGGACTCCCCACCACCTGACTCATTGGAGGGATGGGGAGCGGTGCGCTATCCTACGGCACCACCACTCACTCGCCTACCCTTTTCGAATCATGGTACAATGGCGCGGACGCCGCAAGAGCGGAAATATCGTTGACGTACGCGGGGGCCGTAGCGGACGCAGTCGCGGCACGGTTGCAGGCGGCTCCCTCGGCTGCGGCACACTAATCGTCGTCGTCATCGCGGTCCTCCTCGGTGCCGACCTCCAGTCGATCCTCAGCCTCGTCGGCGGCTCGCAGCAGGCTCAGGTGGAGTCTGGTTCCACCGCGAGCCCGCAACCCACCGATGAAGCGGGTGAGTTTACTTCGGTGATTCTAGCCAGCACGGAGGACGTGTGGAATCAGCTCTTCCGCACGCGTGGCTATCAGTACGCCGAACCGCGGCTCGTGCTCTACACGGATCAGGTCCGTTCGGCCTGCGGCATCAACGGCGCGGCCACGGGGCCCTTCTACTGCCCCGCCGACCAGCAAGTCTACATCGACCTTAGCTTCTTGCGCGAACTGCAACGTCTGGGCGCGCCCGGCGACTTCGCCTTCGCCTACGTGATCGCCCACGAGATCGGGCACCATATACAGACGCTCACTGGCATCTCCCAGCAGGTGAGTCAGGCACAGCGCCGCTCGAGTCAGAGCCGTGCCAATCAGCTCTCGGTGCTCCTCGAACTCCAAGCCGATTGCTATGCGGGCGTGTGGGCACACTACGCCAACCAGGATGGCTACATCGAGCCCGGTGACATCGAGGAAGGCCTGCAGGCCGCCGCCGCCATTGGCGACGACCGCCTCGCCCGGATGAGCGGCCGCCCGATCCAACCCGACGGGTTCACGCACGGCACGTCGGCGCAGCGGGTGCAGTGGTTCCGCACCGGCTTCCAAACAGGCGACACCAACGCCTGCGACACGTTCCAGTAGGCGTCGGGGGCCGCACTCGGCAATTGCAACCACAAACGATCTGCGTTACGCTCTCGGATTATGCCGGCCTTTATGCCGTTATTATATACGTATGCGCTTCGCCCTCTGGTTGTTCTCGCTCACACTTTTCGCCGCGTGCGACACATCGGAGCCCGCATCCGAGACACCGTCACCACTCGGCACCTATCAGGCTACGCTGACCGGCGACGTGGAGCTCTCCCTGTCGGGGTCGGCCACGGCGACCGTGTACCCCTTTGACGTACCTGAGTCTGACGACCAGGCTGTCCTCTTAGGTTTTCGCCCTGCATTCAGCGCTAGTTCTTCCGGGAGCGCCACGTTGTCGCCTGCCTTTACGTTTTCGCTGAGCGAGTCCGACCTGGAGGCCGATG
>JBCCLD010000049.1:0-16869 GCA_039027055.1 Bacteroidota bacterium | reverse complement strand
GGCGAAGCGCGCGCCCTGGATGGAGCCGGTGACGTTCGGGGGCGTGGTGTCGTCGCCCGGCGGTGGCGGGGGCGGGGGTGGTCCCTCGGGCGGGCAGCCGTTGGAGCAGATCCAGAGCTCGCTCTCGTTGCCCGCCACGTCGGTGGCAACCGCATAGCCCTTGCCCTGGTTGCGGCGGTTCTGCAGCGTGATGTTGAAGTCCACGCTCGACGCACCCACCGAGAAGTTGTCCACGTCGAGGTCGAGGTTGGTGTCATCGCGGAGGACGATGGTGCTGATGCCCGAGTCGTTGGCGCGGCCGTCCGAGGCGGTGCCTTCATACCGGCTACCCTGGATCGAGCCCGAGAGCGCCGGGGCCGCCGTGTCCGGGTCGCCCCCGCCGCCGCCCGTCGTGACGGTGACGCTACGGTTGGCCGCGTCGGTAGCACCGTCGTCGTCCGTGACCGTCAGCGAGACGGTGTAGGTGCCTGCGTCGGCGTAGATGTGGATCGGGTCGCGCTGCGAGGAGACGTTGCCGTCGCCGAAGTCCCAGCTGCGGCTGGCAATGGAGCCGTCGCTGTCCGAGCTGGTGTCGGTAAAGTCGCACGTGAGCTCGTTGCAGTCCACCGTGAAGCTAGCGTTCGGGTCCTGGTTGACCGGGCCGCCGCCGCCGTTGAAGATCGTCGGGCGGTAGGTGGCCATCTGGTCCTGTGCGCGCGCCGCCTGGCCTGAGGTGAACTCGGAGAGGCAGACGTCGTCGCTATAGTCCATGAAGTTGGTGATCGGGTCAGGCCCGCCGCCGGGGCAGGTGTCCCGGTTGCTGTTGCAGTTGTTGCCGTAGAACGGCTCGGCCTCGGCGGGCGTGTCGGCGACGCTGTCGCCCTGGCCCGAACAGCCCCCCTGGAAGGTGTGGAACAGGCCCACCCAGTGGCCGACCTCGTGGGTGCCGGTGTCGCCCTCGTTGAAGGCGGAAAGCGCCCCGCCAGGGAGCGACTGGTAGTCGACGACGACGCCGTGGAGCGGGTCATCCTCCGGGTAGAAGGAGGGGAACGTGGCATACCCCAGGATCTCCACCGTGAAGAAGAGCTGGCGCGCGCGCGGCTTGCCCGTGTAGAAGTTGAGCGTCGTCTCCGGGCTGATGGCGAGCGCCTGCTTCATCTGAGTCTCCGTGTTGGTGCCGGAGATGTGGTTGTACCACGCGTCGTTGGCGGTGCGGTCGATGCTCGCGAGCGTAAACTGGAAGCCGAGCGGCGCGAACGCGTCGTTCAGGACGTCGACCTGGGTTTCGAGCTGGCTGTTCGGAACATCGCCGGTACCGTTGGTCCGGGTCACGACGTGGAAGGCGACGGGGATCGTGACGGTCGCCATCTGCTCAAAGGTGCGCGGGGCGTAGCGGCGGACGTACTCGTCGACGCGGGCCTGGTCGGCAGGGCTGGGGTGGGGCGTGCCACACTGGCGGCCCGTTTGGATAAGCACCTCGTTGACGGGCATCGCCGACATGTAGACGGGGTCGGGACGGTCTACGTGCTGTGCCTGTGCGGGGAGTGCCGCCAGCGGGGCGGCGAGCGCGAGCATCAGCAGCACACGAGAGAATCGATGGGGCATGTGACGAAGCAGTGTTGTGGTGAAGGGAGGGGAGAGTCGGCGCTATGAGAGGACGCGGTGTATACCTAGCGCGACATCCGACACGGCTGTAGGAGCAAGTCGGACACGACGCGCGCAGCAGGCAAAGATGAGGCCGACGCCCCAATTCAGGAGCGTCGGCCTCAAAAAACCTTATGAAGGAGCGGAAAACCGCTTAAGGTTGGGCTAGCGAACGACGAGCAGGCGCTCGGTAAACGTCCGGCCCTCGGCGTTCAGGCGCGCGAGGTAGATGCCGCTGGGTAGGGCGCTCGCGTCAAACGCGGCGCTGTGGTAGCCGGCCTCCATCGCCCCGTCCACGAGCTGAGCGACGGCTCGGCCCGTGACGTCGTAGACGGTGAGCTGTACCGCAGTCGCCTGCGGTAGCGCGTACTCCACCGTCGTGCTCGCGGCGAACGGGTTCGGGTAGTTGCCCAGCAGCGCTACGTCTGTGGGTACACCGGTGCGGCTCATCATGGCAATGCCCGCCCGGCTGTTCTCCGAGTCGATGAAGAGCGTGCCCTCGTTGCCGTCCACGTCCGTGGCGATGACGGTGCCCGAGCCTGGATTGCGGCGGTTCGAGAGTCGCACGTCGAAGCCGACCGACGAGGCGCCGGCCGAGAAGTTGTCCACGTCGAGGACGAGGTTGACGGCGTCGCTGCCGAGGACGATCGAGGCGATGCCGGAGCCGGAGTCGGTGGCGGTGCCGGCGAAGCGCGCGCCCTGGATGGAGCCGGTGACGTTCGGGGGCGTGGTGTCGTCGCCCGGCGGTGGCGGGGGCGGGGGCGGTCCCTCGGGCGGGCAGCCGTTGGAGCAGATCCAGAGCTCGCTCTCGTTGCCCGCCACGTCCGTCGAGACGACGTAGCCCTTGCCCTGCTGGCCGCGGTTCTGGAGCGAGATCGTGAAGTCTACGCTCGCGTCGCCGGCGGAGAAGTTGTCCACGTCGAGGTCGAGGTTGGTGTCGTTGCGGAGCGTCACCGTGGCGATGCCGGTGTCGCCCGCGCGGCTGTCGGAGGCGGTACCCTCGTAGCGCCCGCCCTGGATGGAGCCGCTGAGCTGCGGCGCGGCCGAGTCCGGCTCCGAGCTGTCGGAGACGCTTACCGAGCGCGTGACATCGTCGCTGGCACCCTCGTTGTCCGTGACGGTCAGCGTCACCGAGTAGGTGCCCGCCGAGGTGTAGATGCGCGTCGGGTTCTGCTGCGACGAGGAGCCGCCGTCGCCGAAGGTCCAGGCCCAGGTGACGATGGCACCGTCGCTGTCGGAACTGGTGTCGGTGAAGTCGCACGTCAGGTTGTCGCAGCTGAACGTGAAGCCTGCGTCCGGCGGTGTGTTTACGCCACCGCCACCCATCGCAAGGGTGGGCTTGAAGAGCGAGACCTGCTCCATGGCACGAGTGGCTTGGCCTGGCGTGAACTCGTCGAGGCAGACGTCGTCGCTGTAGTTCATGAAGTTGCGGACCGGGTCCGTGCCGCCGCCGGGGCAGGTGTCGCGCCGGCTGTTGCACTGGTTGCCGAAGAACGGCGTGGCCTCGGCGGGCGTGTCGGCTACCTGGTCGCCGCCGGAGCAGCCGCCCTGGAAGGTGTGGAACAGGCCAACGTAGTGCCCAACCTCGTGCACGGCCGTATCGCCGTCGTTGTAGGCCGTGATGTCACCGCCCGGCATCGAGCCGGTGGCGTTGACGCAGCCGTGCCAGAACGAGTCCTCGGGATAGGAGAACGGGAAGTAGCACCAGCCGAGAGCGCTGATGTTGCCCACGAAGTAGAGGTTGAGCGTCGTCGCCGGGTCGACGGCGAGGGTCTGCTTCATGGAGCGCTCGGCGTTGTTGCCGAGGTCGGTGTTGTTGTACCAGTTGTTGTTGGCAGTACGCGTGACGCTCTGGAGCGTGAATGAGAAGCCGGTGCTGGCGAAGCCGTCGTTGAGGACGTCCATCTGTGCGTCGATGGTGGCCTGTGAGACATCGCCCTGGCCCGACGTGTTGGTGATGATGTGGACCACCGTCGGAATGTTGACGCCGGCCGCCTTGTCGGCGCGCGGCCCGGAGAACGCCTTCAGCTGGGCGTCTACGCGCGCCATCGTCTCTTCGTCGACGTGCGGGGAGTTGCAACGGGTGACCCCGTCGTGGGTGTGGTCACCTTCAAAGGTGAGGACGGCCTCAGGGGCGCGAATGCCTTGGGCGTCGGCGGTGGGGGTGCTGAGCAGCAGACAACAGGCTGCGAGGAGGAGGGGGAGGGCGCGACCGAACATTGCACGGCGCGTGAGTGCAAAGCGAGGCATAAGGTGGAAGGGGCAAGGGGACACGAAGACCGCCAACTCTCTGGCGGTAGGAACCACTCAAGGTACGCTATTCCCTAGGAAATACTAGCCAGTAGAAACCCCTAGGCTCACCATCAAACGGTCAAAACGTCCGTGCGTGAACATGGCACAGCGCGGCGCTGCATCCCCACGACCTGCGAACCTCCTCTGGTTGTCTGCTCTGAGCTCGACGTTGGCCCTTTGACCGAGCCGAACCTTCGATTCCTGCTCACAGCGTCCTGGTGCCCTCATGCCCTCAGGATTATTGCATGTCGCCCCCGCAACCCCAGACATGGACATATCCAACGAGGCGATTCCAGCGCGTATGGCGCCCTTTTCTCCGCATTGACATGGCCAAAGTCCAGCTGAGAGCCTCTTTGTGAAGTGGGATGGCGGGCTGCAAACGGCTGCAACACACAGACTGCGCTAGAGCTGCATCGCCGATGCGGAGCCTGCCCCGGACTCCGATCCGGGGGCGTCGCCTGCTTCGCGCGCCTTGTCTACCCGTTTTGCGCTCGTTTTCGCCTTTGCTCCAACTTCACAGATAGGCTCTGACAAGCGTCCCATCGTCGTATTCGCGCCGGTCCTCGCCGCGCCATCTACCGGCTGATCGGCGCGAGTACCTGCAAGAGCGCCTGCCGTGCGAAGGGCTTCGGCAACACGGCGTCGTAGCCGAGTCGGAGGTGTCGGTCGCGCTCCTCGGGGAGCGTCGAGGCGACGAGGGCCACCACAAAAGCCGCGTCAAACAGCGGCGCTCCTCGGAGGCGGCGGATCGCCTCTTCGGCTTCCCCAGGCGCACCGCTGAGGTCCAGCAGGAGCGTGTCCACCGGAGCGCCGTCAACGTGTGCTTCCGCATGGGCAAAGGCCTCGTCGAGCGACGCGACCGGGACGGTCTGCCAGGTCTCGCGCAGGAACAGGTCGAGGAGAGCCCGGGTGTCGGGGTCCGCCTCCACCAGCACGGCAGTGGGGTGGTGCTCCGCGTCGTCGGTCTGGGGCGGCGGGCACGAGGGGAGCGTGAAGGTGAGCAGAGTGCCACGCTGCGCCTCCGAGCGTACGGTGACGGTGCCCCCCATCGACTCGGTAAGCAGCCGCGCCGCATATAGGTCGAGGGCGTCCGCTCCCAGGCCGTCGAGTGAGGCGGCTTCGAAGATCCCACGATGGACGGCGGGCGGGAGGCCGCTGCCCGTGTCCGCGACTTGCACAGCAATGCGGTTGTCTTCCTCCCGCAGCGCCAGCCGGATGGCCCCGCGCGGCGTCGTGGTGAGCGCGTAGCGAACCGCGCCCAGCAGCGCCTGCGCGAAGTGGGCCCGCTGGCCGAGGGCCCACACGGGCTGGTCGGGGACGAAGAGAAACAGGTCGAGTCCCTTGGCTTGAGTCATAGCCTCCAGGTGCGCGCGGAGCCCCTGTAGGAGCGCGTCCAACCGCATAGGCCTCGGCGCTACGACCGTGGTCAGCACGTCGGTCGAGAACCCCATCGTCTCCAACGTGTCGAGGAGCACGCGGCCCGCGAGTCGGAGCGGCTGTGCCGAGGGCGCGGACGAAAATGTCTCGTCGAGCGTGTCCAGCAGCGTCTGCACCTCGGCGCGTAGGCGGGTGTAGCCCACCTCCACGATCGCATCGCGCTCGATCTGCTCTGCCGTGACGAGGGGAGCCACTGGAGCGTCCTCCAGGGGGCGGATCAGGGCGATACCCGCCACAGGCCATCCGCGCGCATCGCTGACGGCCCGGGCACGAACGTCGTGCGCGCCGTCCGGCAACGCGAGGGGTGCAGCGGGGGCATCGCTCGGAGCCAGCAGGGCCAGCGCCAGGGCGTCGGCGGTGGGCTTCGGGAATAGGTCGTAGAGCGATAACCCCACGAGTGACAGGGCCACGCCGTCCTCTTTGGGGACGAGGCCGCTGGGAAGTACACCCCCGTGCGCCACCACGACGAGGTCGGGGCCGTAGGTGAGCGCGGCGCCGCCGTCGAGCGCCGTCAGCGCGTCGAGAGCAGGCCCGCCGTGCGCTAGGGCGTCGAAGGCCCGCCACGGCTGCGTGGCGTCCTCGATCACGCACGCGAAGCGGTCGGGCGCGTCGGGTAGCGGGGCCGCGGTGAGGACGAGGTGGCGGCTCTCGCGCGCCGTGTCGTGCACCAGCGCGACCTGCGCGAAGCCACCATCTTGCTGGGCATCGAGCAACGTCTCCATCCACTGGGTCCGGGCCGTGGACTGGATGCCTAGGGCGCGCGCTGAGCGCCCGGCGAGGCGGTCCTGCGGCACGTCGAGCGCCTGGGCCGCGCGCTCACCCGCCTCCACGAACGCGAGGTCACCGTCCACGATGTCGACGAGGGCGGTGTGGGCAGCGGCGCGGGAGTCGGCGAGGGCAGCGGGGAGCATCGGCGCGGTCGGAGGCAGCAAAACGGGACGCCCGCGCGAGCGGCAAAGACGATGCCGAGGCCACGTAGGAGGTTGGAAGTGCGACGGTGGAAGTAGGAAAAGGTGGCGCGTGGCACCCTGCTCAAGAACGGTCCTACGGTGAAGCAGGGCACCCTCGACCCTCGACCTTCAGACCCACTACCGCAGCAACCGGCGCTGACGGCGTTCGAGGCGGCGCTCCTCCTTGCGCTCCCACACCTCGAAGCGCTCGAGGTCGCCCCGGATCGTCTTGAGCACGTAGGCGATCACGGCCGCGTCGTCGATGAAGCCGATGCCCGCTAGCACGTCGGGCAGCAGGTCCACGGGGGCGACGAAGTAGACGAGGCCCGCCACGACGAGCGTGAGCGTCCGCCACGGCACGCGCCGGTAGTCGCCTTGCACCCACGCGCGTAGGAAGCGCAGCAGCACCGGCAACTCGTCGCGCAGCCCGCCGAGGTCGGCCCGGCGTGCGCGCAGCTTCCCAATGGCGCGGCTGAGGAGCGCCTGCATCTTCGATTCGTCCTGCGCGATGGCCTCGGCTTCGTCGCGCACCGAGGCTACGAGGCGGGGTGCGTCTCGCTCGACCGCGTTGCGGTCAGGCGCGGTCGAACCGGTGCGGCGGAAGCGGTCGCGGAGGCGCGTGCGAATCGTGGGCATGGCGGGAGCGGGCGGCGGTACAGCAGGGCGGGCGGCGTGGTATGTTCGTCCACCCCTGAGTAGAACCTACACCCTCGCTCCGATGGTCCGCTTCGTCCTCCTCCTCACCCTCCTCGCCGGTGTTCTTCTCGCCGCGCCGGACACCTTTGCACAGCCCACGGCACCGTCTGCACCGGCCCAGGCCCCGTCGTCTGTAGAGACCGAGCGGTCACCCACCGGGATGCGGCTCGTGGCGCCCGAGGTGGCGTACATGCCCGTCGAGGAGCGCCTCGCGGGGTTCGCGCAGCGGCAGCGGCTCATGGCGGCGTCGGTGGTGAGCGGCCTGCCCATCGAGAACATCGGCCCGACGGTGATGAGCGGGCGCGTGACCGACCTCGACGTGTGGCCCGCCGACCCGACGCACTTCTTCGTCTCCTACGCCTCGGGCGGCCTCTGGCACACGGCCTCCAACGGCGGCGCGTTCACGCCGAAGTTCGACGACCTCCCCGTTATGACCATCGGCGACATCGCCGTGCGCTGGCCGGCGTCCGTGGACGACGACGCGGCACCGGTCGTGTGGGTCGGGACGGGCGAGAACAACTCCAGCCGCTCGTCCTACGCGGGCACCGGGGTCTACAAGTCGATGGACGGCGGCGACACCTGGACGCACCTCGGCCTCGGCGAGACGCACCACATCGGCCGCATCGTGCTCCACCCGGACGACGCCGAAACCGCGTGGGTCGCGGCCATCGGGCACCTCTACTCGCCCAACGACGAGCGCGGTGTCTTCAAGACCACCGACGGCGGGCAGTCGTGGACCAAGACGCTGTTTGTGAACGACTCGACGGGCGTGATCGACCTCGTGATCGACCCGACCGACGCCGACGTGCTCTACGCGACCTCGTGGGACCGCAGCCGCGTCGCGTGGAACTTCGTGGAGGGCGGCCCCGGCTCGGCGATCTACAAATCGACCGACGGCGGCGACTCGTGGGCGCAGCTCTCGACCGAGGACTCGGGCTTCCCGACGGGCGCGGGCGTGGGGCGCATCGGCCTCGCCCTCTTCCCCGGCGACGCGGGCTTCGGCGCGGGGCAGACGCTCTACGCCTTCCTCGACAACCAGGACCGCCGCCCTGAAGAGGACGAGGACGACGAAGAGACCGGCCCCGACGCCCCGCCGACGCGCGACGAACTCAGCACGATGAGCCGCGACGCCTTCCTCGCGCTCTCCGAGAAGTCGGTCAACGCGTTCCTCGACAACAACGGCTTCCCGCTCAACTACTCCGCCGCGTCGGTCCAGGCAATGGTCGAGGACAACACGCTCGCCCCGGCCGACCTCGTCGCGTATCTCGAAGACGCCAACCGCGAGCTGTTCGACACGCCCGTCATCGGCGGCGAAGTCTACCGCTCCGACGACGGCGGCCAGTCGTGGCGCAAGACGCACGACGGCTTCATCGACGACTTTGTGTTCAGCTACGGCTACTACTTCGGCGAAATCCGCGTCAGCCCGCACGACGTGGACCGGCTCTACCTCCTCGGCGTCCCGCTCATCGGCTCCACCGACGGCGGCGCAACGTGGGCGAGCAACGACGCCGACCACGTGCACGTCGACCACCACGCGCTGTGGGTCAACCCCGACCGCCCCGGCCACCTCATCAACGGCAACGACGGCGGGCTGAACATCAGCTACGACGACGCCGAGAGCTGGTTCAAGCTCAACATCCCGCCGGTCGGCCAGTTCTACACCGTCGCCGTGGACAGCGCGGATACGTACCGCGTCTACGGCGGCCTCCAGGACAACGGCGTCTGGCGCGGGCCGCACACCTACGAGGAGTCGCCGGGCTGGCGGGCCGAGGGGCAGTACCCCTACGAACGGATCATGGGCGGCGACGGGATGCAGATCCAGGTCGATCCCCGGACGAATGAGCGGATCTACACGGGCTTCCAGTTCGGCAACTACTACCGCATCGAGCGCCGCGACGGCGGCGGCTTCGACCGCACGCGCATCACGCCGCGCCACGACCTCGGCGAGCGCCCGCTGCGCTTCAACTGGCAGACGCCGATCCACCTCTCGCGCTTCAACCCCGACATCCTCTACCTCGGCTCGAACAAGCTGCACCGCTCGATGGACCGCGGCGAGACGTGGACCGCGCTCTCGGGCGACCTCACCAAGGGCGGCCTCCCCGGCGATGTGCCCTACGGCACGCTCACGAGCCTCGACGAGTCGCCGCTGCAGTTCGGCCTGCTCTGGGCGGGGGCCGACGACGGCAGCCTCCACGTCACCCGCGACGGCGGTACTTCCTGGACGAACGCCGGGGCCAACCTCCCGGCTGCGACGCGCGATTTCTGGGTGAGCCGCGTCGAAGCAAGTCACCACGAGGCGGGCCGCGCCTACGTGTCGCTCAACGGCTACCGCTTCGACAATTTCACGCCGCTCGTGTTTGTGACCGAGGACTACGGCCAGTCGTGGACGCAACTCGGTGCGATGGGCACGGAGGGCGGTTTGCCGAACGAGCCGGTCAACGTGGTGATGGAGGACCGCGAGAACGCCGACCTGCTCTACGTCGGCACCGACCACGGGCTCTACGTCAGCCTCGACCGCGGTCAGTCGTTCATGGCGCTCATGGCGACCGGCACGGACGCCGCGATGCCGAACGCGCCGGTCCACGACCTCGCTTACCACCACGCCGCGCACGACCTCCTCGTGGGCACGCACGGCCGCTCGATCTACCGCGCGAACGTCGCCCACCTCCAGCAACTCACCGCCGAGGTTCGCGCCGAGCCGGTGCATTTGTTCGCCGCCGACGACATGCGTCACTCCGGCGCGTGGGGCCGCCAAGGCTGGCGCTGGAACGACGTCACTACGCCCGACCTCGACCTCGTCGCCTGGCTCCAGGCCGACGGCGACGCGACGCTCGAAGTCACCCGGGAGGACTCGACCGGCACGGTGGAAACCATCCGCACCGTCAACCTCGATCCCGTGCTTGGGCTCAACGTCTTCGCCTATGACCTCACCGCCGACATGGCGCTCACCGACGATCACGAGGCGGCCGACGACGAGCAGTTCTACCTCACGCCGGGCACCTACACGCTAACGCTCCGCCAGAACGGGGCCTCGGCGTCGCAGACGCTCACCGTCACCCCCGGCCCGACGCCGCCCTCGCGCGACCGGAAGAAGTTTCCGTAGGTGAGTCAAGGGTCATGGGTTGAGGGTCGCTATGGGCAAGCCTGAGTCGGTGATTGGTCGGTTCCCAGGGTCCTTGAGACTGTCGGAGCGCAACGAGTCGTTGAGCCAGTTCACATTCCGAGCCGACGAGTCGGCTGAAGGTGGCGGTTGGCGTATCCACACGGTTCGCTTTGTGGGCGTGACCTACATCGCTTCGGCAACCTCAATTGCATCTGCCACGGTTTACGAGGCGGATGAGACGCAACGAAACGAACTCATCAGCCGACTCGCCCTTGATCTGTCGAGCGTGCTACCACTCGGGACTAAGCTCTCCGTCCTGCAAGGCAAGGCCCGCGCAATGAACTATGTCGCCGCCTCACGTTGCGATGTTGAAATCAGCGACCAAGGACCCACGACTCTGGACCCGTGACCCACGACGCCTACACCTCCATCGCTGCGCCTGCGCGTGTGGAGCCGCCCAAGGTGGGTGAGGTGGACGAACCTGGGGCTGTGCCCGTCCAGCCGTGCGCTACCACGTGCAGTTGGTGGCATCAGGGTTGTCCGGAGCCGTCCCTTCCGCCTTCCCGTCGGACCAGCCTTCGGTCTGCCAGCGACCATACCGCGTGACGAAGCAGTCCGGCGTCGGGCCGAACAGGTGGACCTCCACGCGCATCATCCCAACCGCACGCGGCATCGCATGGATGTGGAAGTACGGATGCACGCTGGATTGGGCCACGTACTTCAGGATTCCTGCTTCGTTTGTGCCTGTCATGTCAGTCCCGGCGTAGTTCGTAGACTGCGTGGCGTCAATCGTGTAGCCGAGGTCCTCGATCGTGATGGCACCGAGGCTGGCGGTTTGCTCGCCGCCGCCGCCCATCGCCGAGGGCGTCTTGTACCACGCGATCAACTCGCCAGCCATCTCCACACCGATCGCCGTGTAGCGGTCGATCTCGGACTTCTCCTGGTTCTCGGTGAACGAACTGATGCCGACGACAACGGCGAGGCCAACGATGACGATGCCGAGGACGAGGAGGAGGAGTTGTTGCTGGCCCATGGACTATACGTGGAATGGGGGAGGGGTGTACGTGTCGAGCCGTCGTACGCGAACACTATGCCACGCGCCCAGGGCCCGTTGCCGAGAGATTGTGAAACAACGAGTTGGAGGGCGAGGCCATCGGCGCGTTCCCTGTGGGACGAGTCCGATTGGTAGTAAGGGGCATACGTTCTGAACGGAGCGACTCCCGCTGAAGTGGACAACACTCGGTCTGCAGGACGTCCAAGACACAGGTGCAGCGAGGACGTGAACTGGAATGGATGCCCGGCCTCATCTTGTGTTGCGAGACCTCCGCGGCGAAGCCTATAAATCCATGACCCCCGACGCCTACACCTCCATCGCCGTACCCGCGCTCGTTGAGCCGCCGAAGGTGAAAGGCTCGCGGTTCATCGGCGAGGCGTTTCCGGTGAAGAGTACGGAGGAAGCAGAGGCGCACGTGGCGCGCATCAAGAAGCGGGAGTACACCGCCACACACGTCTGCTCGGCCTACCGCATCGATCCAGAAGGAAGCGTGTGGCGCGCGAACGACGACGGCGAGCCGAACGGGTCCGCCGGGCAGCCCATCCTCCGGCAGATCGAGGGGCGCGAACTCACGAACGTGCTCGTCACCGTGACGCGCTACTACGGCGGGACGAAGCTTGGCGTGGGCGGCCTCGTCCGCGCCTATGGCGATGCCGCTTCTGCCGTGCTCGACGCCTGCACGCCCGTCGAGCATATCCTGCGCGTGCCCGTCACGGTCCGTTTCGCCTACCCCGACACGTCGCCCGCAATGCACACCGTTGGGCGCTTCGATGCCGAGATCGCGGATACCACCTACACCGCCGACGGCACCGCGCTCCACCTACGCGTCCGCCGCTCCGAGGTCGAACCGCTCGCGGCGGCGTTCACCGAAGCGCTGTCCGGTCGTGGGGATGTGGACATGGAGGGTGAACGGGGAAAGTGAAGAGCGGGAGTGAAAGGAAGACGCTCGGGATAGCGAATCCGCTTGACAGTAGCGTGGAGGGCGGCTTGCTTCTACGCAACACGCAACACGCAACACGCAACACGCAACACTAGCCGTCGTCTTGCGTGATGTCCTCGTCGGTCTGAGGGGTCGGCAGGCGCGGCGCGGCACCGAAGCGGAGCGTGTCGATCACGGTTTCCCAGCGGGGGCGCACGCGCTCGGGCGTAGGGACGAGGAGCAGTGCCTCGGGCGGCGCATAGGGCGCGAGCGTGCCGCCCGTCCACGTCCCGCTCGTGTCGCGGTCGGCGATGAGGCGCAGCTGGTACTCCCCCTCGGGCAGCCCGTCGAAGCGGAACGCGCCCGCGGCGTCGGCGCTCGTCACCTGGAGCAGCTCGTCCACCGTGCGCAATTCCACCACGATCGGCGCATCGCCCACAAGTGAGTCGCGCGCCACGACGCCCATCAGTTCGCCGAGGTCACTGGCTGTAGGCACGGTGAAGGTGACGGTACGCGTAGAGTCAGCGCGGGGAAATGTGAGGGCAACCTGGTCGGCGGCTCCGAGGTCGGCGATGCGCAGCGTCACGCCGTCCGCAGCCGTGTCGGCGAGAGCGAGGTCGGCCGGGTCGACCTGCACCAGGGCGATGCCGGCCGAGTCGGGGGCGCGGGTGAAGCGGACGCCGGGGCGCTCGCCGGGGCGGAGCGCCTTTACGGTGTCGCGGTCGGCCACCCGTGGCACGAGGGCGGCCACGCGCGTCTGCACCGTGTCGGGCGCGACGCTCGGCGAGAAGACGGCGTCTCCGCTGGAGGCATTGCCGGTCGAGTCGGTGACGGCGGCGAGATCGACGAGCGCGACTCGATGGCCGCGGTTGGCGCGCGGGTCGGTGACCAGCCATACCTGCTGTGGCGCGTCGGGCGTCTGGTAGACCGTCTCGACGGTGGCGGGCGTACCCGTGGTCGTATCCGTCACGCTCCATGCCGTGGTGGCACGGCTGGCGAGCAGCACCGACTCGTCGAAGCGCACGGCGAAGCGGCGGTTGGAGGCCGAGCGCACGCTGCGCAGCACCGGTCCTACCGTGTCGCGCCGGGCTAGGTAGAGTGCCAAATCAGGGACATCGGACGAATCGGACGCCCCCGTGGGGACGTCGGTCGGCACGGCGAACGGCTCACCGGCGTCGGCGGTGCGCGAGCGGTTGGCATCCCGCACCGCCGCGACGAAGAACGGACCGGGGCGGAGGTACTCGAACGCGAAGCGCCCGTCGGAGCCCGTCTGCGTCTGGTAGCTCGGCTCGGCCACGCGCGGGTCCGGGAGCGAGTCTGAGGCAGCGAAGTCCATCGGCAGCGCGTAGGCGAACACGTTCGCATCGGCGACGCCCTGCCCGCTCACGGGATCACGGAGCGTGCCCGTGATGCGTCCCTCGTCGAGTTGGTCGCCCGTCGAAAACGCCAGCGTGATCGGCGCGTCGAGCTTCACGCTGCGGAGGTCCTGGAGGTCGGTGCCGAGCGTGACCACGTAGGTCGTCGAGTCGCGCAGCGCCTCCGGGAAGCGGATGCGCACCTCGTCACGGTTCACGTCAATGTCGAGCGGCTCCGTGAAGCTCGGCACGATGGTGAGCGCGCGGACCACCGTGCCCGCGTTGACGTCCTCCGAGAAGGCAAGGCGCAGTTCGTCCGTCTCCACGTTGAGCGCACCCGCCTCGGGCAGCGAGGCCACGAGGCGCGGGGGCGTCCGGTCCGGCGGCCCCCCGCTCGGGGCCACGGGCGTGGCGCACCCAGCGAGGAGCAGCAGGGTGAGCAGGGGCCACGCAGCAAGCTCTCCCCCTAGACAGGGGGAGTCCGCGAAGCGGGAGAGGGTAGACCTACCAAGCACGATTTAACGTAGAGCTCAGATGATCGACCACCCCTTGCCCCTCCTGTCCAGGAGGGGAACTGAACGCGTTTTGCATCCACGTTGAGTTCTCCCCCACGCCTCTACGCATAGATCCCGCGGGTGCGGAGGGCGCTGGCCACCTTGTCGATGGCGATGACGTAGGCTGCGATGCGCATCGGGATGTCGTACTTCTCGTGCGCGGCATAGACGTTGTTGAACGCCTGGCGCATCATGCGGTCGAGGCGGCGGTTGACGCGGTCCAGGCTCCAGAAGTAGCCCTGGCGGTCCTGCACCCACTCGAAGTAGGACACCGTCACGCCGCCCGCGTTGGCGAGGATGTCGGGCACGACGAGCACGCCGTTCTCGTTGAGGATGTCGTCGGCCTCGGCCGTGGTCGGCCCGTTGGCCCCCTCAGCGATGATCTTCGCCTTGATGTCGGCGGCGTTTTCCTCGGTGATCTGGTTCTCCTTGGCGCAGGGCGCGAGCACCTCCACGTCGAGCGTGAGCAGCTCGTCGTTGGTGATCGAGTCGGCCCCGCCGAAGTCGGCGAGCGAGCGGCCGTGCTCGGCGGCGTAGGCGATGGCGGCGGGGATGTCGATGCCGTCGGCGTTGTAGTAGCCGCCCGAGATGTCCGAGATGGCGACGACCTGGCAGCCCTGCTCGTGGAGCAGCAGCGCAGCCACCGAGCCGACGTTGCCGAAGCCCTGCACGGCCACGCGGCACTGGCCGGGGCGTAGGCCGAGCTGGTCCATCGCGGCGAGCGTGCACGTCATCACGCCGCGGCCGGTCGCCTCGCGGCGGCCCTGGCTGCCGCCAATCAGGATCGGCTTGCCGGTCACGACGGCGGGCTCCGTGCGGCGGACGTGCATCGAGTAGGTGTCGAGCAGCCAGGCCATGATCTGCTCGTTGGTGTTCATGTCCGGCGCGGGGATGTCCTTGTCCGGGCCGAACACGTCGAGGAGGTTGGCCGTGTAGCGCCGCGTGAGGCGCTCAAGCTCGCCGGGGCTCATCGAGCGCGGGTCGCACTTGACCGCACCCTTCGCGCCGCCGAACGGCACGCCGACGACGGCGCACTTCCAGGTCATCCACGCCGCGAGCGCCTTCACCTCGTCGAGGTGGACGTCCATCGCGAAGCGGATGCCGCCCTTGGAGGGCCCGAGCACCTCGTTGTGGATCACACGGTAGCCCTCGAAGACCTGAAGTTGGCCGTCGTCCATCGTCACCGGGACCGACGTGATGTGGATGCGCGACGAGGAGCGGAGGTATTCGTAGAGGCCGGTGTCGAGTTCGAGCACCTCGGCCGCGTAGTCGAAGCGCTCCATCATCGACTGGAACGGGTTGTTCTTGTCAACGTGGGGCGTGGGCTCCTGGTAGACGGCGCGTTTGTAGACGTCGAGTTTGAAGGGCATGGTGATCCGGGGAACGGGCGCGATGGGGGGGAAGGACATAAGATAGCGAGCCGAGGTCGGCCTCATCGTGGGCAGGAGGCGGAGGGGCTTCGACGGGGTCGCTGCCGCGTCACGCGAAATGACTAAGCATCGGAAGCGCTTCCAAAAGTACGGGTTGCCCTCGTCACGCGCGACATCGGCTTGAAGGAGATCATCCAACTTTCGAACAACGAACGCGACTATCGCTCTTTCTGCGTTCTAGGCTGCAATTGGGGCGCGGATTTACCGCCAGAAGAGTGCACCCTCCTCGGTATATTCGCCCGGCTTTACACGGCCTTAACGATCTGGCCGCGTCCCCCCACCGCGCCGCCCACCCACTCCGCCTTGCTCATGGAGCTCATCTCCCTGTTTGTCGACACGGTCAACAACATCCTCAAGTGGCCGCTGCTGGTTGGCCTGCTCGGTGCAGGCCTCTTTCTGACACTCCGCCTCGGCTTCGTGCAGTTCCGCCGCCTCGGCCACGGCTTCGCCGTCGCGACCGGGCGCTACGACGACCCCGACGAGCCGGGCGACGTGAGCCACTTCCAGGCGCTCACGACGGCGCTCTCCGCTACGGTCGGCGTCGGCAACATCGCGGGCGTCGCCATGGCGATCCACATCGGCGGGCCCGGCGCGCTCTTCTGGATGTGGATCACGGCCATCCTAGGCATGTGCACGAAGTACAGCGAGGTCACGCTCGCGCAGCACTTCCGCGTGATCGTTGCGCCGGACCGCGACTCCAAGAAGTGGGAAGGCTCCGTCGCCGGCGGCCCGATGTACTACATCGAGAAGGGGCTCGGCTGGAAGCCGGTCGCCGTTTTCTTCGCAGGCGCGCTCATGGTGACGAGCTTCCTCACGGGCAACGCCGTCCAGGCCAACACCATCGCCACGCAGGTCCAGAGCAACTTCGGCATCGCGCCGACCATCACGGGTCTCGTCACCGCCACCATTGTCGGCATCGTCATCATCGGCGGCATCCAGCGCATCGGCCGCGTGACGAGCATCGTCGCCCCGGCGATGGCGGCGCTCTACGTGCTCGGCGCGCTCGTCATCCTCGGGCTCAACATCGCCGAGGTCCCAGCGGCGTTCGGCCAAATCTTCAGCGAGGCGTTCAACCCGACGAGCGGCGTGGCGGGCACCGGGGCCGGCCTCTTCATCCTCACGCTCACCTTCGGCGTGCAGCGCGGCCTCTTCTCGAACGAGGCCGGGCAGGGCTCGGCGCCCATCGCGCACTCGGCGGCCAAGACCGACGAGCCCGTCTCGGAGGGCGTCGTGGCGCTCCTGGAGCCGCTCATCGACACGATCATCATCTGCACGCTCACCGGCCTCGTCCTCATCACGACGGATGTCTACCAGACGCGCACGATGGAGGCGGTCTCTTTCGAGAACGCCAACGTGTCCATTGTCGACGGGGACGACGAGGTCGGCTACAGCGGGCTCCTCGACTATCCCCACCCGATCCCGTACCGCAACGGCCTGCAGGTCGAACCCCGCCTCG
>JBCCLD010000048.1:0-17300 GCA_039027055.1 Bacteroidota bacterium | reverse complement strand
TCGCGCCCGGCAGCCGCGTCGTGACGGAGTACCTCCGCGAGGCCAACCTCCTCGACGACCTCGCCGCGCTCGGCTTCGACCTCGTCGGCTACGGCTGCACGACCTGCATCGGCAACTCGGGGCCGCTCCCCGACGCCACGCAGGCCGCCATCGAGGACGGCGACCTCATCGTGGCGGGCGTGCTCTCGGGCAACCGCAACTTCGAGGGCCGCATCCACAGCCACGTCAAGGCCAACTACCTCGCCAGCCCGCCGCTCGTCGTCGCCTACGCCCTCGCCGGGACCGTCGACATCGACCTCCAGAACGACCCCATCGGCCAGGACCCCGACGGCAACGACGTCTTCCTCCGGGACATCTGGCCGACGCAGCAGGAGATCCTGGACATGATCCAGCAGGCCGTCAAGCCCGAGCACTTCGCCGAGCAGTACGACGACATCGAGAACTCGAACCCCCGGTGGAACGCGATGCCGGTCAACGGCGGCGAGCAGTTCGAGTGGAGCGACGCGAGCACCTACATCCAGGAGCCGCCGTTCTTCCTCGACGTGACGCCGGAGGCCCCGACGATCGCGCCGATCCACGGCGCGCGGACGCTCGTCAAGGTGGGCGACTCGGTCACGACCGACCACATCTCGCCCGCCGGCGCGATTCCGCAGGGCGAACCCGCTGGCGCGTTCCTCGAAGCGCGCGGCGTCAAGCCGAGGGACTTCAACTCGTTCGGCAGCCGCCGCGGCAACGACCGCATCATGACGCGCGGCACGTTCGCCAACATCCGCCTGCGCAACCGCATGGCCCCGGGCACCGAGGGCGGCCACAGCACCTACCTCCCCGACGCCGAGCAGGGCTACATGTACGACGTCGCGATGAAGTACAAGGCCGACGGCACGCCGCTGGTCGTCTTCTCGGGCAACGATTACGGCATGGGCTCCTCGCGCGACTGGGCGGCCAAGGGTACGATCCTGCTCGGCATCCGCGCTGTGGTGGCGCAGAGCTTCGAGCGCATCCACCGCTCCAACCTCGTCGGGATGGGCGTGCTGCCGCTGCTCTTCCAGAAGGACGAGAGCCTCGACACCTATGGCCTCGACGGCTCCGAGCACTTTGATATCCCCGTCACGGACGACGTGAAGCCCGGCGAGCCGCTCACGATCACCGCCACGAAGGCCGACGGCACGGTCGTCGACTTCGACGTGGTGGTGGCGCTCAACACGCCGGTCGAGGTGGAGTACTACCGCCACGGCGGGATCCTCCACTACGTCCTCAGAGAGTTCCTCAACAATGCCCTCGAAACGGCCTAGCGCCCCCGACCTGCTCTCGTAGCCAAGCGGTGCGGCAGCGATGTCGCACCGCTTTTGTGTTTGGCACCCATGCTCCTGACCCTCTCAACGACCCACACCCCGGCGACCGACCTGGGCTACCTCCTGCACAAGCACCCTGCGCGGGTGCAGGCGTTCGCCCTCCCGTTCGGGCAGGCGCACGTGTTCTACCCCGAGGTGAGCGACGCGCGTTGCACCGCCGCGTTGCTGCTCGATGTGGACCCTATCGGCCTCGTGCGCGGGCAGGGCGCGACGCTGGCGCAGTACGTCAACGACCGCCCGTACGTCGCGTCGTCGTTTCTGAGCGTGGCGCTCTCGAAGGTGTTCGGCACGGCGATGGGCGGCCGGTGCAAAGACCGGCCGGCGCTCGTCGAGACGCCGATCCCGCTGGAGGCGCGGCTGGCGGTGGTGCCGTGCCACGGCGGAGCCGAGGTGCTTCGCCGCCTCTTTGAGCCACTCGGCTACGAGGTCGAAGCGACGGGGTATTCCCTCGATGAGACGTTTCCACAGTGGGGCGACAGCCCGTACTTCACCGTCACGCTCCGCCACACCGTCCGGCTCGCCGACCTGCTCTCGCACCTCTACGTGCTCATCCCCGTCCTCGACGGCGCGAAGCACTACTACGTCGGCGAGGACGAGGTCGACAAGCTGCTCGACAAGGGCGCGGCGTGGCTGCCGGGCCACCCCGAGCGGGCGTTCATCACGCGGCGCTACCTCCGCTACAGCGGCCTCGCCCGCGACGCGCTGGCCCGCCTCGCTGAGGCCGACGACTCAGCGCTGCCCGACGACGACGCTCAGACCGCGAAGAAGGAGGCCGTTGAGCAGCCGATGCGACTCCACGACCAGCGCCTCGACGCGGCGTGCGCCGTGCTCAAGGCGGCGGGCGCGCAGCGCGTGCTCGACCTCGGCTGCGGCGAGGGCAGGCTCGTCCGGCGGCTCCTCGACGACGCGCAGTTCACCGAGGTCGTTGGGATGGACGTGTCCGTGCGCGTGCTCGAACGGGCGAAGGCGTGGCTCGACCGGCGGCCCGAGCGGCAGCAGCGGCGCGTCCGGCTCCTGCACGGCTCGCTGCTCTACCGCGACCGCCGCCTCGACGGCTTCGACGCCGCGGCGGTGGTGGAGGTCATCGAGCACCTCGATGCGCCGCGGCTGGCCGCGTTCGAGCGGACCGTCTTCGCGCACGCACGCCCCGGCACGGTCGTCGTGACGACGCCGAACCAGGAATACAACGCGCTCTTCGAGAGCCTGCCTGCGGGCCAGTTTCGCCACCCCGACCACCGCTTCGAGTGGACGCGCGCCGAGTTCGCCGCGTGGGCCGAGCGCCTCGCCGACGCGCATGGCTACGCAGTCCGCTTCCTGCCCATCGGCCCCGAAGACCCGACGCACGGCGCGCCGTCCCAGATGGCCGTCTTCGACCAGCAGTAGCCGCTGCACTTGCGCAGACGTCCAGCCTCGCCGACTCCTCTGTGAGGCTAGATCCTAATCCACACGTACCACCTTGTCATGCTGAACTTGGTTCAGCATCTCAGCGACGCTCCCAGACATCGCAGTCGTCAGAGATCCTGAAATGCCCTGTGGACTGCAAGGGGCAGGATGACACTATCGAAGCTCTCAAAGCAGACTGGGTATGACCATCCAGATTCCCGAGTTCGCCTTCGTTGTGCTCATCGGCCCGAGCGGGTCGGGCAAGTCGACGTTCGCCGCGCGGCACTTCCGGCCAACCGAGGTGCTGTCGTCGGACTATTGCCGCGCGCTCGTCTCCGACGACGAGAACAGCATGGACGCCTCGCAGGACGCCTTCGACGTGCTGCACTACGTCGCGGCGAAGCGGCTGGCCCGCAAGCGGCTCACCGTCGTGGACGCGACCAACGTGCAGGCGTTCGCGCGCAAAGGGCTGCTCAAGCTCGCGAAGCAGTACCACGTGCTCCCGGTCGCCATCGTGCTCAACCTGCCGGAGGCCGTGTGCCAGGCCCGCAACGAGACCCGCGCCGACCGCAACTTCGGTCCGCACGTCGTGCGCAACCACCTCCGCGACCTGCGGCGCTCGCTGCGGTATCTCCGCAAGGAAGGCTTTCGCTACGTCCACGTCCTCACCACGCCTGAGGAAGTCGACGCCGTGACCATCGAGCGGACGCGGCTGTGGAACGACAAGCGCGACGCGCGCGGCCCGTTTGACCTCATCGGCGACGTGCACGGCTGCCGCGCCGAGCTCGACGCGCTGCTGGCGACGCTCGGCTACATCGAGGACCCCGCGCACGCGTTCGACGGCGTCCCGGCGCTACGTCACCCGGAGGGGCGTCAGGCGTTCTTCGTGGGCGACCTCGTGGACCGCGGTCCCGACAGCCTCGGCGTCTACCGGCGCGTCCGCGCGATGGTGGAGGCGGGCACCGCGCTCGCCGTGCCGGGCAACCACGACGACAAGCTCGTCCGCAAGCTGCGCGGCCGGAAGGTCAAGGTGGCGCACGGGCTGCAGCAGACCCTCGACGAGATCGCCGCGCTGCCCGACGAGACGCGCCCCGCCTTCGAGCGCGGCATGGCCGACTTCTTCAGCGGGCTCGTGAGCCACTACGTCCTCGACGAGGGCCGCCTCGTGGTGGCGCACGCCGGGATGCGCGAGGACCTGCAGGGCCGCACGTCGCGGCGCGTGCGCGACTTCGCGCTCTACGGCGAGACGACCGGCGAGACCGACGAGTTCGGCCTGCCCGTTCGCCACAACTGGGCGGCGGAGTACCGCGGCAGCGCGGCGGTCGTCTACGGCCACACGCCCGTCCCGCACGCCGAGTGGCTCAACGACACCATCAACATCGACACGGGCTGCGTCTTCGGCGGGCAGCTCACGGCGCTCCGCTGGCCCGAGCGCGAACTCGTAGCCGTGCCTGCCGCCGAAACCTACGCCGAGCCCGCGCGACCCTTCCTCGATACGCCCACGGACGGCACCGACCTCACCGCGCAGCAGCTGCTCGACCGGGACCTCGACCTCGCCGACGTGGCGGGCAAGCAGCGCATCACGACGCGCCTGCGCCCGACGGTCACGATCCGCGAGGAGCAGGCGACGGCCGCGCTGGAGGTGATGAGCCGCTTCGCCGCGGACCCACGCTGGCTCGTCTACCTCCCGCCGACGATGTCGCCCGTGGAGACGAGCCAGCGCGAGGGCTACCTGGAGCACCCGGCCGAGGCCTTCGCCTACTACCGCGAGCGTGGCCAGGCGACCGTCGTGTGCGAGGAGAAGCACATGGGTAGCCGTGCCGTCGTGGTGGTCTGCCGCGATGCCGAGGCCGCCGCGCGCCGCTTCGGCGTCGATACGGGCGAGGACGGTGCCACGGGCGAGGACGGCATCGTCTACACCCGCACGGGCCGCCGCTTCTTCGAGGACCGCACCGTCGAAACCGCGCTGCTCGACCGTGTGCGGCGGGCGATGGATGCGGCGGGCTTCTGGGACCGCTTCAGCACCGATTGGGCCGTCCTCGACGCGGAATTGATGCCGTGGAGCGCCAAGGCGCAGGCGCTTCTGCGTCAGCAGTATGCCGCCACCGGAGCTGCCGCCCGCGCCGCGCTCCCGGAGGTGGTCGACGTCCTCGCGCAGACCAACGCGACTGGCCTCGACGTAGCAGATCTCCTCCAGCAGACCCGCGCTCGGCTCACGGACGCCGAGCGCTTCGCCACAGCCTATCGCGGCTATTGCTGGCCCGTCGAGAGCGTGGACGACCTGCGGCTCGCGCCGTTTCACCTGCTGGCGACGGAGGGTGCGGTGCACGTCGACCAGGACCACCGCTGGCACATGGACACCCTCGCCGACCTCGTGGCGGCGGGCGGCGAGACGCTGCACCCGACCGCCGTGCGGGTCGTGGACGTGACCGACCCCGAGGCCGTCGAGGCGGCGACGGCGTGGTGGGTCGCGATGACCGAGGCAGGCGGCGAGGGCATGGTGGTCAAGCCGCTCGACTTCATCGCGCGGGGTAAGCGTGGCGTCATCCAGCCCGCCGTGAAGTGCCGGGGGCGCGAATACCTCCGCATCATCTACGGCCCGGAGTACACGCGGCCCGAGCACCTGGAGCGGCTCCGCAAGCGCGGTCTCAAGCGCAAGCGCTCGCTCGCGCTGCGGGAGTTCGCCCTCGGCATGGAGGGGCTAGAGCGGTTCGTCCGCCGAGAGCCGCTGCGCCGCGTCCACGCCTGTGCTTTCGGCGTGCTCGCCCTCGAATCCGACCCGGTGGACCCCCGACTTTGACCGGATCTACTCCACGTCGCGGGCGCTGTCCGGCGGCTTCGCGGCCGCGTGGAAGTCGTGGTAGAAGCGCGGCATGTAGCCGTCGAGCAGGGTGCGGACGCGCTCCGACGTGCCAGCGCGGACGATCAGGCCCGCATGCTGCTTCTTCGGCATGCGCCAGACGATCTCGGGGTCGTCGTAGCCCGAGAGGTCGGGGTGGGTCTGCCGGGCGAGCGTGACGAGGATGCCCGCGTGGTCTTTGCGCGGCTTGGGCTTCCGGTAGCGCTCGCCGCGCGCGTCGGCGACCTCGATCTTGGCCCACTCGCGCCACAGGTTGACCCCGCTCGCGGCCTCGACCATGTCGGCGAGGTTGGCCCCGCCCACGCGGGCGGCGGTTTCGAGAAAGTAGAACGCGCCGTCGGCGGCGCTGCGGATGAACTCGGTGTGCATCGCGCCGCGCTCCAGGCCGAGGCCCTTGACGAGCTGCCCCGTGAGGTCGCGCAGCGTCTTCGCCTCGGCGCTCTCGCGGTCGAGCGTCTGGCTGGCGAAGAGGCCGCCGCCGTGCATCACGTCGAGCGGCGGGCTCAGGTAGCCGCTCACCTCGGCGAACTGCAGCTTCTTCTTCGCCACCACCGCGTCGACGTGGAAGACATCGCCTGCGACGAACTGCTCCAGCAGGAAGAACGACTGCTCGTCGCCGAGTTCGTCGAGGGCGCGCCAGAGCTGTTCCTGGTCGTGGATCTTGCGGATGCCGAGCGCCGACGCCTCGCCGCGCGGCTTGAGGATGTAGGGCGGGGCTTGCCGCTCGAAGAAGGCCCGGATGCCGTCGTAGTTGGTGACCGGGACGAAGTCGGGGACGCGGACGCCGGCCTCGCGCGCCTGGAAGCGCATGGCGAGCTTGTCGCGGAAGTAGCGCACCGTCGTCTCGCCCATGCCGGGGATGCGCATATGCTCCCGTAGGGTCGCCGCGATCTCGGCGTCGAACTCGTCGAGCGGGATGATGCGGTCGAATTTGCGCGCCCGGGCGAGGTAGGCGACGGTGTTGATGACGTGCCGCTCGGTGTCGAAGTCGGGCGCGTAGATCGTCTCGGCGATGGCCTCGTGCGGCCACGGGCGGTCGCGCAGCTTCTCCAGCGTGAGGAAGACGACGCGTACGCCCTGGGCGTGGCACTCACGGATGAAGTCGAAGCCCTTCTCGTAGCTGGCGATAACGAGGAACGTGGTCATGGCGGGCGCGGCGGCGGAGGTGAGCGGAGGCGGTTTACACGAGGTCACTGAGTTGGCGACGCCCCTCCATCTTGGTCATCCCGGACTTGATCCGGGATCCATGCAATGCACCGCATGGATCCCCGCGTTCGCGGGGATGACTCTAGGTGTTAGGACGAGGCATCAGCCCAGAAGAGCCAGCGTGAATCTACCGCTGCCGTATCGATTCGCTCCGCACCTCGGTCACTCCGCTGATTCCTCGGTAGCATGCTCCGCGTCAGCCCAGCGGAGGCGGACGAGGAGGGGCTTGTGGTCCGAGAGGAAGAGGCTCGGCACCTCGGCGCGGACGACCTCCCACGCGGGGTCGGCCAGCACAAAGTCGATGCGGACGAAGGGGAGGTCGGCGCGGTAGGTGCCGCCCCAGCCGCGGCCGCGCACCCTGAACGCATCGGTGCGGTCCTGGCGCAGCTGGCGAAAGCTCCACGTGTGGGGCGTCGTGTTGAAGTCGCCCGAGATGAGCACCGGTAGCGTCTCCGCGTCGAGGAGCGCGCGGATCGCCTCGACATGGCGGCCTCGTCGCCGGACGGCGTCGCGGTACTGCCGGAGGTAGCCGAGCCCGCCCGAGAGCGAGTAGAACGGCACGCCGTCGTCCCAGGGCTTGTCGATGCCGAACGAGGCGAGGTGGAGGTTGTAGTGCACGCCCTCTCGGCCCTGCCAGCGGAAGCGCGTCCGGAGCACCTCCGACGGGAAGTCCTCGTCGGGCATCAGCGTGTGGCTGCGCTGCTCTAGCACCACGAAGCCGTCCGGCGCAGCTTGGTCGGGCCGGATGTACAGCGGCACTGAGATCTGTGACTTGCCCTCGGCGTTGGCGGGAGGCATCGGGACGCGGTAGCCCAGCGAGTCCGTGACGAGGTCGAGGTGGTTGGGTTGCCAGCGCTGCCCGTTGATCGTGATGGTGACGGCTTCTTGCAAGCTCGCGATCGTCGGCACGGCTTGCTCGAAGAAGGCATGCACGCCGTCGGTCAGCACCTCGCGGCTCGCGCCAGACTGGGGCGTGTTGAAGGTGAGCAGGACGAGGTCGTCGGGGGCTGCCTCGGGTTGGGTGCTTGTCCACCCGAGCGGCGCGGTGCGGGCGAGCACCCAGGCGAGCAGCACCGCGCAGCCAAGTGCCCAGCGCCACTGCTTCCGGAGCAGGAGGCTCAGCGTGGCGAGCGCCAGCAGCGCCGTCCAGTAGGGGAGGCCGAGCGCCGCGAGCTGCGCCCACCAAAACGCATGCGGCGGCTGGTAGGCCGCCAGCGCCCCGGTGAGTGCGACCAGCACGACAGCCGTCTCCACGAGCACCGCGAGCCAGACGAACGGGCGGAGCCAGCGGCGCGGACGAGGCGGAGACGCTAGAGCAGCCACGGTCGAGGGGGGCGCCACGGTCGCAGGGCTAAGCGCGTCCGCTCGCCTCGTAGAGGATGCGCTTCTCCTCGTCGGTCAGGGCGTCGTAGCCCTGCTCGTTGATCTTGTCGAGGATGCGATCGATGTCGGTGGGGTTGCCCAGTGGGGACTCGTCTGCGGTGCGCTCGGCGCGCGGGCGGCGCTTCGAGGGCGCGCGCTTCTTGGGCGACTCCGAGGCGGTCGGCGGCGGCGGCTTCTTGTCCTCGCGTGAGGCAGCCCAGCGTTCGAGCTTGCTCAGGAAGCCGCCGTCCTCATCGGCGGGGGCGGAGCGGCTGCTCTTGCTGCGGGCGCTCGTGGGGCGCGGCCCGCGCTTTTGGAACATCGGGATCGCCCAGACGGCGAGGTCGGTGCCGGCAAGCTGCGCGCGGGCGAAGAGGTAGCCCACGAGCGCCGCGCCCAACTCGTACGCCGGGTACGCCCCGATCAGCACCGACAGCGCCACGAAGCCGATGGCGACGTACTTCAGCGGCACCACGCCCAGCAGGAACAGCCCGATGCCGCGGTTGGGGGTGAGCGTCGCCACGCAGCAGAGCACCGAGAGCGCGGCCCCCATCGCGCCAAAGATGGGGAAGCTCGGTGCGTAGAAGGTGCCCACAGCCAGCGCGAAGAGCGCCCCGCCGACGGCCGCGAGGACGTAGAGCCCGAAGAGCCGGTGGCTGCCGTACATCTCCTCGTAGTCGCGCCCCATCCAGTAGAGCCACAGCATGGCGAAGAGGAAGTGGAGCAGCCCGCCGAAGTTCGCTCCGAGGTGCACGAAGGCGTGCGTGACGAACGTCCACGGCTTCAGGAAGGCGCCTGGCACGACCGGGTCGAACGCGACGTAGCCGAGCAAGGCCTCGGTGACGCCCGGCACGATGCGCAGGATCAGGAAGGCCAGGTAGGCGATCGTGTTGACCGTCAGCAGCAGGCGCATCGCGCTGGGGAGCGCGGCGTACCAAATGCGGAACCGGGCGAGAGGAGAGTCGGGATTCATAACCGAGCAGCAGGGAGGCAGGCCGTGCCAGGGTGCGGGAGGACTGCAGACGGAAGGGCAGGCGGCTGGGTGTACGGCAAAACTACGCGCAGGTGTCCGCTCGTGTGCCGCGTCTCGGCGAAGGGGCGACTAGGTGACCGACTGCGGCTTAGGGCGCAACGGCAGCTTCCCGCGCCAGAACTGGATGAGGAGGAAGCCGGTGAGCGCGCCGCCCAAGTGCGCAAAGTTGGCGACCCCCGCTTGGGTTCCCGTGGTCCCCGCGTACAGGTTAAAGACGATCAGCCCGAGCACGAGCCACTTGGCCTTGATGGGTACGAAGAAGTAGAGGTAGATCGGCTCATCCGGGTAGAGCATCCCGAAGGCGATCAGGATGCCGAAGACACCGCCTGAAGCACCCACCGTGGGGCCTGGGATGGGGTATGGGGCACCGCCGAAGAAGTAGGGCGCGCTGGTGACAGCAAGCTGCGTGAGGCTGGCCCCGATCACACAGATCAAGTAGAAAACAGCAAAACGGCGCGATCCGAGCGTGTTCTCGATGCGCATCCCAAACATCCATACCCCGAAGAGCAGGTTGAATAGGATGTGGCTGAAGCCACCGTGCAAGAAACCCGTCGTGACAAGCTGCCACGGGTAGAAGGTGCCAACGTCAAGGCCCTGCTGGGCGATGGCATCGATGACGGGGCTGGGAACCCCTGCTGGCCAAAGGGCAAACAGCAACGTCACCATCTCGCCCAGCGGCGTGGCGTCAGGGCGACCTGTGAACCCTGAAAACCCAAAGGTGGCGAAGTACGCCAGCACGTTGATGATGAGCAGGTTCTTCACCACCGGCGGCATGACTGAGAAGCCGGTCGGCGGGCTGTAGGCGTTTTGCATCGGGGGGCGTGGGGCGCAGGGCGCGGATCTGGGAGAGATCCGGTCGAACGAGTGCCCCCCGGGAAGGTTGCGGGCGGTGTTGCCGTGAGGCGGTGTCGTAGCGCAGCGAGCAGAAACCACTGCCGCACCGCTACACGGCCTCACCGCCCCACTCCTCCACCGCCTTTCCCCCAGATTTTCGCGGCGGGGCGGGCTCTTTGGGGCGCGTGCTCGGTTGGAGGCCGCGATGATCCTGTTTCTCTCCGACCTCCACCTCGGGCGCGGGACGCCCGGCGCGAGCCGCGCCGCCGAGCGCGACGTGTGCGCCCTGCTCGACGCGCACGCCGCCGACCTCGACGCGCTCGTGCTCGTGGGCGACCTGTTCGACGCCTACATGGAGTACCGGCACCTCGTCCCGAAGGGCTTCGTGCGGCTCCAGGGGCGACTCGCGGCGCTCGTCGATGCGGGCGTGCCGGTGACCTACGTCGTCGGCAACCGCGACCCGTGGCACCTCGACCACTTCGCGGACGAGGTCGGCGTGCGGCTCGTGCGCGACCACGTTGTGGCGACGGTCCATGTACCCGCCTCGGACGGCGGCGAAAGAGACGAAATGGTGCCCTGGCGCGTTTATATTGCGCACGGAGACGGCCGCATCGCCCACGACCGGCTCTACAACCGGATCCGCCCGCTGATGCACCACCCGGCGGTCGCGCGGCTCTACCGGATGCTGCTCCCCGGCGACACCGGCTACGCCCTCGCCCGCTGGACCGGCCGCCGTGCCGCCCACCCCCTCGGCCGCGACCGCACCGGCCCTGACCTCCCCGCTGTGACTGCCTTGCGCCGCTTTGCCCGCCAGACGCTCGCCGCCACGCTTTCGCAGGGCGCCCCCGACCTCGCCCCCGACCTCGCCCCCGACCTCGTGGTCTGCGGGCACGTCCACCTCGGCGAGTGCACCACGTGGAACGAGGGCACCTACCTCAATCCCGGTTACTGGTTTGGCCACCGCACCTTCGGGCGGCTCGACGCCAGCGGCCCCGCGCTGCTCCACTGGGACGGCACCGCTGCCTACCCCTGCCGCGTCCGCGCTGAGGGCCACGCCTTCGTGATCGAACGCACCGCTGCGGCCACGCTGGCCGACCACGAGGCTGCCGCCGCGCCTTCTGGCACTGTGTCTGCATGACCGTGTGCCTCTTGATGCCGTCGCTCGTTGCTTGACGCCTCCCCACCCCCGACTCCCCCATGCCTGACCGCCCCTCTTATTCCGACGAGGACCTGGCCCGCTTTTTCGAGGAGAGCCAGGCCCACCACGGCACCGTCGGTGCCACTCGTTCTCAGCCGGTTGACGAGGCCGCTCAACCGACCGGTGCTGTCTCCCAGGCAGCCGCTGCGGCTCAACCCGTCGATGGCGATGGGGCTCGTGGTCCATCGCCGCGCGAGATCCGTCCGGCGCGGCCGGGCGACCCACGCCCCGTGACGCCGCGCGACGCCGAGAAGCGCACCGCCATGCTGCTACGCCGCGTTGGCATGCTCGTCGCAGGGTTGGCCGTGCTCGGGCTGATCTACTTCGTCTACCTCTGGTCGGGCGTGCCGCCGCTCGCCGAGATCGAGAACCCCGAAAACCTCGAATCGACGCTCGTCTACAGCGCCGACGGCGAGGAGCTAGCGCGCTACTACCTCGGCGAGAACCGCACCTGGGTGCCCGTCGACTCGCTCCCGCAGCACCTCATCGACGCGCTCGTGGCCACGGAGGACCGGCGCTTCTACAACCACTGGGGCCTCGACCTCTACGGCATGGTAGCGGTCGTTGCGAATGCGCCGTTTCGAGGACTACGTGGCGCTTCGACGATCACGCAGCAGCTCGCGCGCAACCTCTTCCGCATCCGAAAAGGCGGCCAGCCTGGCATCTCGCAGAAGTTTCGGGAGATGCTCACGGCCGTCCAGATCGAGCGCAACTACACCAAGCGCGAGATCATCGAGATGTACTTCAACACGGTCGCCTTCTCGAACAACGCCTTCGGCATCCAGGCGGCCTCGCGCACCTACTTCAACAAGAGCGCCTCGCAGCTCGACCTCGGCGAGAGCGCCGTGCTGATCGGCATGCAGAAGGCGACGACCTACTACAACCCGGTCCGCAACCCCGGCAACGCGCAGCGACGTCGCAACGTGGTCATGAACCAGATGGTGCGCTACGGCTACCTCGACCGCGGCACCTACGACGCGCTCGCGCCCGACTCCGTGCGCACCGACTTTCAGCCGTATTCCCACACTGACAACATGGCCCCGCACTTCGCCGAGGTGCTGCGGCTCTGGCTCAAGGACTGGGCCGAGGAGAACGGCTACGACATCTACCAAGACGGCCTCCAGGTCCACACGACCATCGACAGCCGCATGCAGGCGCTCGCTACTGCGGCCGTCGAGGCGCAGATGACAAAGCTCCAGGCGGTCGTCGACGTGGACTGGTCGGCCTCGGACCGCTACTTCTCCTACGACGAGGACGCCTACGTCCGCTACGTCGCGAGCAACGACGTGGAGCCGTTCGCGCACTACTTCGACCGGTTCGCCGACACCTACGTGCGCAACTTCATCCACGAGTCGGAGCGCGCCCGGCTGCTCCGCGCGCAGGGCTTCAGCCGCGACGACGCCATCGACTCGCTGCGCTCGGACGCGGCGTTCATGGACTCGCTCCGCACCGAGAAGACCCGCATCGAAGGCGGCCTCGTGGCGGTCGACCCGGCCACCGGCGCGGTGCGCGCGTGGGTCGGCGGCAAGAATTTCGTCGAGGACAAGTATGACCACGTGATGCAGGCGCAGCGGCAGCCCGGCTCGACGTTCAAGCCCTTCGCCTACGCGGCAGCCGTTGACAACGGATTCTCGCCCTACTATGCGCTGCCCAACGAGGCCTTCTGCTGGGACATCCCCGGCTCGCGGCAGTGGTGCCCGCGCGGCGGCGGCAGCGGCGGCTACGTCTCGCTCGCGCGCGGGCTCGCCACGTCGAACAACATCATCGCGGCGCGGCTGACCCGTGAGATCGGCCCGGCGCGCGTGGCGCTCTACGCCCAGCGCATGGGCGTCCAGAGCCCCATCGACGCCGTCCCGTCGGTGGCGCTCGGTGCCTCGGACGTGAACCTGCTGGAAATGACCGCGGCCTACGCGACGCTCGCCTCGGGCGGCATCTACCACGCGCCGACGTTCGTCTCGCGCATCACCGACCGCTTCGGCAACACCGTCGCGGCCTTCTACCCCGAAGACACCGGCCAGGAGGCCCTCAGTGCCTCGTCGGCCTACACGGTCGTGGACATGATGCGCGGGGCCATCGAGTATGGCACGGCCACCCGCATCAGCTCGAAGTTCGGACTGGGCGCCTACGACTTCGCGGCGAAGACCGGAACGACGCAGGAGTCGGCCGACGGCTGGTTCATCATGATGCACCCGGAGGTCGTGGTCGGCTCGTGGGTGGGCTGGAACGACCGCCGCGTGTCGTTCCGCTCGGACTGGTGGGGGCAGGGCGGCCACTCCGCGCTCTACCTCGTGGGCGACTTCGCCCGCCGCCTCAGCCGCGCCAGCGACCCAGCGGTCCGCCTGGCCAAGACGCGCTTCCGCGAGCCGGCGGGCTACGTCGAGCCACTGCCGCTGGACATGCAGTACGACGACCAGTGGTACGACCGCACCCAGTGCCGCGAACTGGACGACCCCGACGCCTGCGAAGGCCCGCGCCCCGGTGAGGACGGCCGCGCCGAGCGCCCCGAGGCTGGCCGCATCGAGTGGTGACAGGCACTCCCTGCCTCGATGTACGCAGGGCCTCGATGTACGCAGGAGCGAGATCAGGGGGCGAGCGCTGCTAGCATCCGGTCGCGGTCGGTGGCCGTAAGGCGGCCTAGCTCGTACAGCTTGTCGAGCGCGGCGCGCACCGCGCTCAGGTCCGTGCCAGGGTCGGGACCTCGGCTCGGCGGCGGCTCGGGCACCTCGGGTGGTGTCTCCAGCATGGCATCCACCTCAGCGATGAGCACGTGCTGGAGGAACCGGGCCACGTATTCCGTTGCCTCGGGGTGCGCCGAGAAGTCGAGCGTGTCGGTGACGGTGGCGCGGCCGCGGTTCACGTCCACGTCGAGCTTGCGGCCGCCGAGGAACTGCTTCTTCTCCTGCACGCGCACCACGTCGCGGTAGTGGATAGTGAGCGGCGGCTGGAAGTCGTGGTTCTGGTAGACGAGGCGGTCGGCGAGGAAGACGACGCCGTCCTTGGCCGAGCCGAGGCGGGTGGCGTCGTAGAGCGCGAGCACGTCGTTGGGGTGAACGCCCTTGGCGTAGTCGCCGAGCGCGCCCTGGAGCTTGCCGCGCGGGATCTCGGGCGCGACGTAGAGGCCGTGCTGCGGCGCGTGGGGGAGGTACTCGCGGACGAGGGACTGCATAGGGCCAGCGGCGTTGGGTGGGGAGACGTAAGCTACCAGCGTAGAGCCTCACGTGGTCCCCAGTCTCGTCGGGGGCACGTAGCTTTCTGACCCAGTCGTTCGAACCGCTTCCTTGAACCGATGCCCGACGCCCCTTCCGATCCGCTTGCCGCGTGGAAGCCGGCGCAGACCCTCGGCGACTCGGCCGGGGCGACGATGGAGGCGCTCCGGCAGGCCCAGCGGCAGGCCCAGCGGCAGGCCCCGTCGCTCGGCGTGCCCGATCCGAACCTCCTCGCGCGTCTCGGCGCGCGCCTCACCCGCACGGAGCTACGCCTCGACGATCTGCATGCGAAGGTGGATGGGCTCGACGCGAAGGTGGATGGGCTCGCCGCGAAGGTAGACGACCTCGCCGCGACATTGGGTACCCTCGACCCTAAGCTTGAGGCCGTGCTCAGCGCCCTCGACCGTCTCGCAGCGGACGCCCCTCACGAGGTCTCCGATGGCTGATGCGCCCGGCTCCGCTGCTGATCTCATCGAAGCCGCCGCGCGCCGCCGCGCGATGCAGGCGCACGCTGTCGCGGAGTCGCTGACGCTGCCCGTCGGCCTCACGCCCAAGGACGCCGTCTGGCGGCTTGGCCCCGTGACGCTCTGGCGCTACCGCCCGACCCGGCTCGCTGCTAAGCGTCACCCGGTGCCGCTGCTGCTCGTCTACGCGCTCACCAACAAGCCCTACATCTTCGACCTCCGCCCCGAGCGCAGCTTCGTCGCTTATCTCCTCGACCAGGGCTTCGACGCGTGGCTCGACCGGCCGCAGGCGCGGGTGATGTGGCAGGCGCTCCACCGCTGGGTCCACGACGGCGTCCCGTTCGCGGGCGAGGCGTTCCGGCAGTGGGTGAAGGAGTACGTCCAGCAGAACGAACTCGCGCGCGGCGTGCACGTGGCGGCCGGGCAGCGCGTGGACCTGGAACAGATCACCGCGCCGCTGCTGGTGATCGCGGCGGAGTACGACCACATCGTGCCGCTCGCGCAGGCGACACCGGTGATCGACCTCGTGGGCAGTACCGACACCCGCCTGGAGGTGGTGCGTGGCGGCCACGTCGGCATCATGGCAGGCAGCGCCGGCCCGACGCGCCTCTGGCCGCTGCTCTCGGCGTGGCTCGCCGAGCGGAGCGTGTAGAGCCGACGCTGCGTACAGTGTTGAGGGCATCCCTGCTCACCAGCATCGCCTGACACCCATCCCTGCACACGTTCACCCCAACAACCTGCCTCGGCAGTCCAGTTCTGACATCCAGACAAGCTCAGCCACCTCGCGCTATGATCTCACTCGGCATCACCGGCGGCATTGGGAGTGGCAAGTCGGCGGCGGTGGCGCAGCTGGCGGCGAAGCCGGGCGTGCGCGTGCTGCTGGCCGACGGGCTCGCCAAGCGGCTCATGCACGAGGACCCCCTGCTCCGTGGCCACCTCATGGCCACGTTCGGGCCGCAGACCTACGACGCCGACGGGCACCTCAACCGAGCGTGGCTCGCGCAGCAGGTCTTCGGCGACGACGTGCGGCTGCGCGAGCTCAACGCCCTCGTGCACCCGCGCGTCCGGGCTGCCTTCTTCGACGCCCAGGCCGAGGCCGAGGCCGACGGGGTGCGGCTCTTCGTGTATGAGGCCGCGCTCCTCTTCGAGACCGGAGCCGAGCAGCACCTCGATGCCGTGGCGGTGGTGGACGCCTCCATCGAGACGCGCCTGGCGCGGGTGATGGAACGCGACGGGACGACGCGGGCCCAGGTCGAGGCACGCATCCAGCACCAACTCGACCCTGAGACGCTACGCGCGCAGGCCGACTATCTCCTCGACAACGACGGTACGCTGGCCACCCTCCACGCCCAGGTGGATGCGCTCTACGCACGCCTCCTCAGCAGCGCAGAAGACCTGGAAGAAGGGTAGAGCGTACGGACGCATGGACTTGGCCTCGTGTACGCGCCCACCATGTGGTGTACGCGCCCACCATGTGGTGTACGCGCCCACCATGTGCCAGTCTAGGCCCGGCCTACGGGGGTGCTGCCCAGCGGGCCGAGCCGGAGTTCGGTGGCGAGTTGCTCGAACGAGAACGGCTTGGTGATGAAACCGTCCATCCCGGCGTCCATGCAGCGGCGGCGCTCCTCGCTGAGCGCGTGCGCCGTGAGCGCGATGATGCGCGGCTGGCGGTCACGGGCGAGCTGGGCGCGAATGCGGCGCGTCGCCTCGACGCCGTCCATGCGTGGCATCTGGACGTCCATCAGCACCACGTCGAACATGCTTTGCTCGACCTGCTCGACGGCCTCGATGCCGTCGTTGGCCACCACGACCTCCACGCCGAGCATCTGGAGCATGTTGAGCACCACGAACTGGTTGTCGGGCTGGTCCTCCGCAACGAGCACGCGCAGGCGTGGCGCGCTCGCCTCTAGAGCCGGCATGGCCGACACTGACTGAAAGGACGGCGCGTCGGTCCGCATGCGCTGCCGTTCGAGGGCGTGCACAAGGCGCTCGTAGAGGGCCTGCCAGTCGAGCGGCTTGAGCAGCACCGCGTCCACGAGGCCCGGCGCATGCACGCGCTCGGGTGCCGAACTCACCACCACCAGCGGCAGCGCGCCGCCCGTCGGGGTCGTGCGGATCGCCCGGGCCAGGTCGAGGCCGGTCGTTTCCGGCATGAGCATGTCCAGCACGCCGATATCGAAGGTGCGATTGTCCAGCAGTAGGCGGAGCGCCTCGTCGGAGTGGGTGACAGCCTCGACGCGCATGCCCCACTTTTCGAGGTGCTCGGTGAGGATGGCGCGGCTCTCGGCATCGTCGTCTACGAGGAGCGCCGAGCGGCCCGTGAGCGGGGTCTGGGACGCGCCGACTATCACGCGACGCGTCGTCTTGGCGGGGCGTAGCGGAATGTCGAGCGTGAACGTCGA
>JBCCLD010000047.1:0-17599 GCA_039027055.1 Bacteroidota bacterium | reverse complement strand
CGTCGCCGAGGGCGTGCGGCTGCGCGGCGACCTCGACCTGCCCTCGGACGCCCTCTTCCAGTCGGTGATGCTCGCCGACGCCGTCGAGACGGCGATGGAGCGGCGGCCCGACCTCGACCAGGCGCGCCTCGGCGTACGCCTCCGCCAGGTGGACAAGGGGATCACCCGCTCGCAGTACTTCCCCACCATTGAGGCCAGCGCCACGTTCGCCTACACGGGCAACGTTCCTGACAACCGCACCTTCACCTTCCAGCCCGACCCCAACGACCCGTTCCTCTTCGAGAGCGACACGGAGGGCTTCTTCTCGGACGCCTACTGGCAGCCGAACGTCAACGTCGGCCTGAGCCTGCGGTGGAACCTCTTCAACGGCTTCCAGACGACGCGCCGGATGCAGCAGCGCCAGATCGCCGTCGACCAGGCCGAGATCGCGCTCGCGCAGGCGACCGAGTCCGCCCGCCTCGACGTGGCGCGGGCGCTGCGCGACCTCCGCTCGGCGCAGCAGCGCATCGCGGCGCAGGACCAGAACGTGCAGCGTGCCGAGACGGCCTACAGCTTCGCCGAGGCCCGCCTCGAAAACGGCGTCGCCACGCCGCTGCAGGTCCGCGATGCCTCCAACGCGCTCGACCAGTCGCGCCTGGCCTACCTCCAGGCCGTCCACGACCTCCTCATCGCCCGCTCCAACCTCGAACGCGCCACCGGCACCCTCCGCCTCGACGCGGACCCCGACGACTCTTCCGAGTTCACCATGCGGTGAGTGTCTCGGTTATCCAGTGCGCCAGTGATTCAGTGTGGTCACCCAAAGATCATGCTGGTTCCTACCCCACTGGAATACCGAAACACTGAACTACTGAACCACTTCCCAGCCATGACCGCCCCTGCTCGCTTTTCGCTCTTTTCCGGCTTCGCCCTGCTCGTGCTGGCCGTCATCCTGGCCGTCGTCTTCTCCGGGTGCAGCCAGCCCGACGGGGCGGCGAAGGAAGCCGCGGCCGACAGCCTCGCCGTGATGGCCCCGCCCGCCATCCCTGTGGAGGTGGTGACGATCAACGCCGAGCGCTTCGAGGACACCATCGAGCTCACCGGCACCGTGGAGGCCCCGGACGACGCCACGCTCTCGGCGGAGTCGTCGGGGCGGCTGACGTTCGTTGCCGAGGAGGGCACTTACGTCCGCCCCGGCGGCACGGTGGCGCGCATCGACCCGGCGCTGCCGCGCACGGCGCTCAGCCAGGCTGAGGCCAGCCGCGATGTGGCGCTGGCCCAGTTGGAACTCGCGCAGGACCAGTTCGACCGCCAGGAGCCGCTCTTCGCCGACTCGATCATCTCGGCGCTAGAGTTCCAGGGCGTCCGCACGCAACTGGCCCAAGCTCGGGCGCAGGTCGCCCAGTCCGAGGCCGCCGTGGAGCAGGCGCAGGAGGCGCTCAACAACACCGTCGTCACCGCGCCCTTCGGCGGGACCGTCGAGCAGCACTTCGCCGACCGCGGCGAGATGGTCGCGCCCGGCATGCAGGTGGCGCGCGTCGTCGCCACGCAGCGCGTTGAGATCATCGCGGGCGTGCCCGAGCGCTACGCCAACGACATCCGGCGCGGCACGCCGGTCCGCATCACGCCGACGGCCTACGGCCTCGACGACCTGCGCGGCTCGGTGTCGTTCGTCGGCAGCGCGATCAACCCGCAGAACCGCACGTTCCCGGTCGAGGTTGAACTCGACAACCGCAACGGCACGCTCAAGCCCGCCATGGTGGCCAAGCTCTTCGTGACGCGCTCGGTGCTGGACAACGTGCTCGCGGTGCCGCTCGCCGCCATCGTGCGCGACGAGGTCGGCGCGAGCGTCTACGTGGCCATGCCTGAGAGCGAAGCCAAGGGCGGCGAGCGCCTCTACACCGCCGAGCGCCGCCGCGTCGCCCTCGGGCCCCAGGCCGGCGGCCGCGTCGTCGTCAACGACGGCCTCGACCCCGGCGACCGCGTCGTCGTCTCCGGCCAAACCCAGATCGCCACCGGCGACCGCCTGCGCGTGGTCGGTGGCGAAGACAGCAGCGTCGCCGTTGTCCTAGACTAGAGCAGTTCCACTCCGCCCGTATTGCGTGTTGCGTGTTGCGTGTTCGGCTTAGCTGACACAAAACACGCAACACGAAACACGCAACAGCTATGACCATCACCAACCTCGCCATCGGGAACCGCATCGCCGTGATCGTGCTCACGCTGGTGCTCGTGATTGGCGGCCTGATCGCCTACGTCTCCATCCCGAAGGAGGCCGAGCCCGAGATCGAGTTCGCCACCATCGTCGTGACGACGATCTACCCCGGCGCGAGCCCCGACGACATCGAGTCGATCATCACGCAGGAGATCGAGCGCGAGGTCGTCTCGGTGGACGGCATCGACGACCTGCGGAGCATCTCCTCGGAGAGCGTCTCGACGGTCGTGATCGAGTTTACGCCGGACGTGGACGTGGACGACGCCGAGCTCGACGTGCGCGAGGCGGTGGACCGCGCCAAGGTGGAGTTCCCGGCCGAGGTCGAGGAGCCCATCGTCTCGGAGATCGACACGAGCGAGTTCCCGGTCATCACGATCAACCTCGCCGCCGACTATTCGCTCGCGCAGCTGCGCGACGTGGCCGAGGACCTCCAGGACGAGGTCGAGTCCGTGGGCGGCGTGCTCGAAGTGGACCTCATCGGCGGGCTGACGCGCGAGGTGCAGGTCAACGTAGACCTCGCTGCGCTCCAGGGCTACAACCTCACCTTCGGCGACGTCATCGAGACGGTCCAGCGCGAGAACATCAACATCCCCGGCGGCTCGGTGGACGTGGACCGGTTGAACTACCTCGTCCGCGTCAACGGCGACCTGGAGACGCCGGAGCAGATTGAGGACCTCGTGATCGACGCGCCGGGCGGCCAGCCGATCTACGTCCGCGACGTGGCCGAGGCGCGGATGGGCTTCAAGGACCGCGAGTCCTACGCCCGCCTCAAGGTGCTCCGCACCGAGGTCGAGGACGGCGAATACGTCCTCAACCCGGACCCGGTCAACCTCAACGTGATCTCGCTGAGCGTCAAGAAGCGCCCCGGCACCAACATCATCCAGGTCGTCGACCGCGTGCGCACGACCGTCGACGAGTTCTCGCTGCCCGGCGGCACCGAGGTCACCTTCACCGGCGACTCGTCCGAGAACGTCGAGACGCTCGTGAGCGACCTCGAGAACAACATCATCTCGGGGCTCATCTTCGTGGTGATGGTGCTGCTGTTCTTCCTCGGCGTGCGCAACGCGACGCTGGTGGGCCTGGCGATCCCGTTCTCGATGTTCTTGAGCTTCGTCATCTTCGCGGTGATGGGGCAGACGCTCAACTTCATCATCCTGTTCAGCCTCATCATCGCGCTGGGCATGATGGTGGACAACGCGGTCGTGATCATCGAGAACATCTACCGCTACCGGGAGCTGGGCTACGACCGCTGGGAGGCGGCGCGCCTCGGCACCGGCGAGGTCGGCATGGCCGTCGCGGCCTCCACGGCGACGACCGTCGCGGCGTTCGCGCCGATGCTGCTCTGGCCGGGCATCATCGGGCGCTTCATGAGTTACATGCCGCTCACGCTCATCGTCGTGCTCTCGTCGAGCCTCTTCGTGGCGCTCGTCATCAACCCGGTCGTGACGGGCTACTTCATGCGCCTCGACGGCGAGGAGCGCCCGGCGCGCAGCCGCCAGTTCAAGCTCGGCGCAGCGGCCGTGATCGCCTTCTTCGGCCTCGTGGTGGCGCTCGCCAACTGGAAGACGTTCGTTTTCCTCGCGGTGACGATCCCGCTGCTCTACTACCTGCACAAGTACCTCCTCGGCCCGTTCTCGCAGCGGTTCCAGACGCAGACCGTCCCGCGCCTCACCGCCCGCTACCGGACGTTCCTCGGCTGGATGCTCGACCGCGACTACGACGTCCGCGAGGCGCTCTCGACGCGCGCGGTGCCGCTGGCCGTCGCGACGGTCTTCATCCTCGCCGGCGGCATGGCCGTCGGGGCCGTGATGAACCCGGAGGCGCAGCTGCCTGAGATCGCGACGAAGGTGCTGCCGCCTGTCGGGATGCTGCTCTCGCTGATCGGTGTGCTCGTGGCGCTCGTCAACGTGAAGGACGCGATGTTCCGCAACGTGTTCGTGCTGACGGCCTTCACGCTCGGCGTCCTGCTCAACATCGGCGGCGCGATGCTCGGCGGCATCAGCCAGCAGGCGGCGATGCTGCTGCAAATCCCTGGCGGCGCGCTCCTCATCGCGGGCGTCGTGGGCCTTGTGGTCCACGCCATCGAGTCGATGCTGCTTGGGAAGATGGGCTCGGTGAAGGCGGGCCTGGTCTTCGGCGGGGTCGTGGTGGTGCTGATCGTGCTGCTGGTCTTCGGCGGGCGAATCGAAGTAACCGGCGAGGAAGGTCCGCGTGTGATCGGTGCCATGCTGGCACTGCCGGGCCTGATGATCCTCGCGGGTATCCTCGGCACCGCCCTCCTGGGGCGCCGCGATCAGCTCTTCCTGACCGACAACCGCGGGCGGCTCCTCACAGCCACGCTCGCGGCGCTCATCGCCATCGTCGGGCTGTTCCAACTCGCGCCCACGGGCGTGGAGTTCTTCCCCGACAGCGACCCCAACTTCATCGAGGTCAACGTCGAGGCGCCGCTCGGGACCAACATCGAGGCGTCGAACGCCATCGCGCAGGAGACCTATGAGCGCATCCAGGGCGTGCTCGCCGAGAGCGACGCCAGCGAGGAGAACGTCAAGACGATCCTCACCCGCGTCGGCATCGGCGGCGACGTGCTCTTCGGCGGCGGCTCGGCCAGCCCCGAGAACAGCGCCATCACGATGACGATGAAGGACTTCGCCGACCGCGCCGAGTCGAGCACGCTCACGCTGCGCCGGATCCGCGAGCAGCTCAGCGGCATCCCCGGCACCACCTTCGAGGTGGTCAAGGACGAGAACGGCCCGCCGACGGGCAAGCCGGTCAACATCGAGGTGGCGGGCGAGGACTTCGACCAGATCGTGGCCGTCTCGCAGGCGATCAAGCAGCGCCTCATCCGCGGCACGACCGAGCCCGACCCCGAGACCGGCACGCCGCCGCTCGACGGATTGGTGGACATCGCCGACGACCTCGACACAGGCCGCCCGCAGTTCCAGGTCGACATCGACCGCGAGCGCGCGGGGCAGTTCGGCCTCTCGACGCGGCAGATCTCGCAGACCATCCAGGCCGCGATCAACGGCTTCGAGTCGAGCACCTTCCGCGCGGGCGAGGACGAGTACGACATCGTCGTCCGGCTCCGCGAGGAGGACCGCGAGAGCCTGGAGACGCTCCGCAGCCTGACGATCCTCTACGAGGGGCAGCAGATTCCGCTGCTCGCCGTCGCCAGCATCAGCACGGGCACCGGCCTCGGCAACATCACCCGGCTCGACCAGGAGCGTGTGGTCACCGTCGATGGCAACGCCGCCGAGGGCGTCAACGGCAACGCGCTGCTCGCCACCGTGCAGGGCTACCTCGCCGACTACATCGACAACGAGGTGCCGCCGGGCGTGACGATCCGCTACACCGGCGAGAGCGAGGACCAGGCCGAGAGCTTCGGCTTCCTGACGACGGCGCTCCTGATCGGCCTCGCGCTCATCACGCTGATCCTGCTCCTCCAGTTCAACTCCGTCGGCAACACGCTCATCATCATGATCGCGACGGGCCTCTCGCTCATCGGCGTGATGCTCGGGCTCATCCTCACGCGCACGCCGTTCGGCCTGATGACGTTCATCGGCGTGATCTCGCTCGCGGGCATCGTCGTGAACAACGCGATCGTGCTGATCGACTACATCGAACAGCTGCGACACAAGCAGGGCAAGGAGAAGCAAGAGGCCGTCATCGAGGGCGGTGCCACGCGTCTGCGCCCGGTGCTGCTGACGGCGCTCACGACCGTGATCGGCCTCGTCCCGCTCACGTTCGGCCTCAACATCGACTTCGTGGGCCTCATCACCGACCTCAACCCCGCCTTCCAGCTCGGCTCGGAAAACACGCAGTTCTGGGGCCCGATGGGCACCGCGATCATCTCGGGCCTGACGTTCTCGACGTTCCTCACGCTCGTGATCGTGCCGGTGATGTACTCCACGTTCGACTCCATCGCGACGCGCTTTAGTACGTCCTCCGACGAAGCGACCAATACGGCGCTGCACACCGACGGTACGTTTGTCCCGGCTCCCGCTGGCCTCCGCCCGACCGAGGGCGACGGCGCAGGCAACGGCACCGTCATCCGCCCGACGCCAAGCACGAGCTAGGCGTCAGGTCGCACTCGCTTCCGACGGCTCCTCGCTACACCAAGCGAGGAGCCGTTTGCGTTGGGGCAGGTGATGTGCGTGATGCGTGTGCACGAAGTCGAGCGTGTCCAGCAGCGTGAAGCGTCCCATAATGGGGTGCCGGAACGCCGCGGCATCATGGCGGTCGGGCGATGCTGTTGCCAGTAGGGCAGCCATGTCAGCGCGCACGTCGCTCCACATCGTGTCGAGCGTGGCGAAGTCAGGCGTGTCGCGTGGCATCACCCCGTCGGCGGCAGGCGGGGCCGGGATGCGGACCGGCAGAGCGAGCACGCGGCGCAGCAGGCCGTAACGTAGGCTGGCCGTCGTTCCAGCGGAACGAGCGGGAGCGGCAAGGGCACGCCGCAGATCGTCCCGCGCCTGCGTATCGATCAGGATGAGGTGGTGGACCAACTCGTTCAGCGACCACGCCTTGAGCGAGGGCTTGCGCGCACGGTCGGCCTCATTGAGCGCGTAGAGCGGTGCGAGGAAGGCGACACGCTGCGTCTCCAGCGCGTCGAAGCGGGTACGGAGGGGAGCGAGCATGGCGTTACGCGGAGAGCGCCGGAGGGTACAGCGTCGAATCAGACCGTGTGTCGATTTCGGCAGGGCCGTGCCACACGGCGAGCGTACAGGCGAGCAGCGCGAGGTTCTTCAGGATCGGGCTGAAGGGCAGGAGTAGCACCGTCGGATCTGTGGCCACGACCGTCGTCGTGATGACGACTAGCGCGGCCCCGGCGACGGCTGCGGTGAGGCGTGGTTTGTAGCCGGCGAGGAGGACCGCGCCCAGCACGGCCTCGAGCACGCCGACGGTCATGAGCGTGGCAGTGGGCGTCGGCCACCAGAGGCCCGAGTCGGCGACGAGGGCGAGTTCGTCCGGGTGGGCCCAGAGCACTTTGAGAACAAGCCCCTCGGCGAGCCAGATCGTGCCGAGGGCGAGGCGGGCCGCACGTGCGACCGAGCGAGGGGAGGCCATACCTAGACCGGCTGCTGAACTTTCAGTTTGAATTGAAAGTACGGACCTCGGCGGGCGGGGTTACAGCCGTGCAGCTTTAGAAAAAGGGCGTTTTCCCGACCTGGACAGCTTCTGGTTTGACCAGGGTACAACGTGGTGCCTCACATATCCCGAGATCACGGGATGTTGGATGCCGGCCGCATTCCCTACCCTCTGGAAAAGCTGCGCTCATGGCTCTGGGCGCGTTCCCGGTGTCTCCTCGTGGTAGGGTGAGGCACCGGGTTTTTTTCGGCGTCTACTCACGGGCCGACACCAGTATATCAAACCGCTGCATTTCCTCGCGGAGCCGGGTCCGCTGCGGGTCGAGGCGCGGATCTGGGAACGATGCGACCGCATCCAGGACAGCGTGGAAGTACCACCGCTGCTGCGCAGGGCCTGCCGAGAGACCGCGCGGGGAGCCGTCCGTGTGGCGCTCGCGGGTGAAAATGTCGCGGCCTGAGGCGAGGCCTTGGTTCATCGTCCAGAGGTTGTGCAGCTTGTCGGCGAGCGAGATCGCCGCCGCCTCGTCGGTGCCGTCGGCGAGCTGCTGCACATACGTCTCTTTGCGGACCCGCCAGGGTAGGAAGCGCCCGCTGGCGGCCTTCTTCGGTTCGGTGACGGCGCGCACGCGGTCGGCCACGCCCGAGGTGGTCGCGGCGGCGAGTTGTTCGTAGGTGAGGCCCTGCCCGTGGCGGTTGGCGTCCTCGATGGTGTCGTGGAGAAAGGCCGCGGCCACGGTCTCGTCGTCCCAGCCCGCGCGCTGCACGGTGAGCGCCACCGCTGTCACGTGTGCCATCACGGGTACGCGCAGCACCACCACCGGCTCGCCCAGGTCAGCTTGTGGGACCTCGAACGCCGCCGGGCGCCACCGGCTCTTGCGGTAGGTGCCGTCGTGCCACTCCGCCGCGAGTTCGATGGCGCGCTCGATGAGAGGACTGAACATTCCGGGTGTGGACGTATGAAGGTGCGAAGGTGTGAACGTAGGGCCTGAGGGCGAAGGGAGGGGCACTTCCCACATTCTCTTTCACACGTTCACACGTCCCAAACGGCATGCTCGCTCGTGTCGAGCGGTAGCTCGGCGTGCCAGCGGCGTAGGAGGGTGGGGCCGTACTTGTTGAGGAAGTAGAGCGCCGAGAGGCTGCGCTCCTGTAGCTTCCCGCCGGGCACGAGGCCGACGGCCGCCTTTTCGAGGTGGTCGAGGATCACGTCCTCGTTGCGCTTCTGCGCGCGCTCGATGCGGTCTTTGAGCTTGGCGAACTCCTTCTGCAACGCCGCACGTGTGGCCTCGGCGCTCGAGACGAGCCCCTTGTCGATGGACTCGATGAGCGGCTTGAGCGTGTTGATCGACTGGTGGAGGCAGCGCTGCGCGTCCCCGAAGGCAGCCCCGAGGTCGGCATCGGCGGCAGCGAGGGCGAGGCGGCGGTGGAGGACGTGCAGGTCGCCTTGGAGGTCGGGCAGCGCGAGCGCATACCGGTCGAGCACCTTCTGGATCTTACCCTCCACGAGCGTCGCGCTCGCCCGTGGATAGACGACCGGCATTGGCACGCCGAAGCGCTCGTAGACGCCGCGGTACTGCGCGAAGTAGGCGACCTCGCCCGGCCCCGCGACGTAAGCGGCCGTCGGGAGCAGGCTGTCCTGCGTCAGCGGTCGCAGCACCACGTTGGGGCTGAACCGCTCCGGGTGCGCCTCCACCTCGGCGATGAGCTCGGCCTGCGTGAACGTCTGGTCGGTGCCGCGCAGGCGGAAGCCGCTGGCCCCCGACGTGTCCGGCTCGCCGTTGGCCCCCTCGACGGGGTCGATGGCGGTGCGGGCGTCGTCGGTGAGGGCGAACAGGTTCACCGGCATCGGCGTGACCTGCGCGTGGAAGTCGGCGCGGAGCGCGTCGCTGGCGGCCTCCATCGCGCTGAGCGTCGCGGCAGGATGCTCGAGCTCGGCGCGGAAGAGCGGCGTCACCAGCCGGTGCAGCCGCGCGTCGTCGTCAGCGATGAAGACCAGGCCACTCGGCTCGTCCAGGTCGTCGAGCAGCGCCACCATGAGGCGGGCGAACGCGTCGAGGATGGTCGTGCCGGGCATGTAGGCGGCACGGACCTTGGCCATGAGCGCGTCGCGAAATTCGGTGGGCAGCAGCGCCTCCTCTAGTTCGTCGAGCGCCGTCGCCACGGCGTCCGTGAGCACGAACCGACCGACAGCCCCCCGGTTGGCATCGGGGTCTGCGCCGTCGTCATAGACGACGCGGCGCGGCTCGTTGCGGTGGAGCACCGTCAGCGCACGGATCTCGGCGAAGTCGTGGTCCTCGCCTTCGAGCCAGAAGACGGGCACCACCGGCCGGCCGGCCTCCTCGGTCATCTGCCGCGCGAGTTGGAGCGCCGTGAGCGTTTTGTAGAGCGTGTAGAGCGGCCCGCCGAAGAGCCCGAGCTGTTGCCCGGTCACGACCGCCGCCGTTTCATGGTCGCGCAGCGCCTCGATGTGGGCGCGGGCGGCCTCCCACGCGGGGGTGTCGTCGGCGTACCAGCGCCGGTTCTGGTCGAGGAGGATGTCGGCGAGGGCGTTGCGGTCGCGCGGATGGGCGGCCGCGGCCGCCGCGGCCGCCGCGCGTGAGGCGGGGTCGTAGGGCGCGCGAGCGTACTGCTTCAGCAGTGCCTCGTCGCCCGATGCGTAGGCGCAGAAGAGGTCGGTGAAGCCGTCGAGGCGATCGTAGGTCACGGGAACGAAGAAGAGCGAGGGGGAGCGCGCAGACCGCACCGTTTCCGTGTGGGCGGTCGGCGAGGGCAAAACGAGAGTAGTAGACCGCGGGACCCGTAGCGGTTGCACTGCTGCGCGCAATCTTCAGACTACGGAGCCGCATCGCGCCGGGGCGCGACGTTTCGCCGACGCTCCATTTCCGTGTGAGCCTTGCGCCCCCGATCTTCCCGATCACCGACTCTTCCGCGCCCACCCGCCCACCACCGCCGCCATGTCTGCTTTCACCGACCTCAGCCCGCGCGTCGCGGCCATGCAACCCTCGGCTACGATGGCCATCTCAGGCCGCGCCAAGCAACTCAAGCGCCAGGGCCGCCCCGTCATCGCCCTCTCGGCGGGCGAGCCGGACTTCCCGACGCCGGGCCTGGTGTGCGAGGCCGCCATCCAGGCCATCCGCGACGGCCACCACGGCTACACCGCCAACCCAGGCCTGCCCGATCTGCGCGAGGCCATCGCCGAGAAGCTCCTGCGCGACAACGGGCTCACCTACGACCCGGCCACCGAGATCGTCTGCTGCAACGGCGGCAAGCAGGCCATCGCCGAGGCCGTGCTCGCCGTGTGCCGACCCGGCGACGAGGTGCTCGTCCCCGCACCGTTCTGGGTGAGCTACCCCGAGCAGGCCCGCCTCGCCGGCGCCACGCCCGTGATCGTGGACACGTCGCCCGAGGACGGCTACCTGATGAGCCCCGAGGCCCTGGAGGCCGCGATCACCGACAAGACGCGCCTGCTGATCTTCAACTCGCCCTCGAACCCGACCGGTGCGGTCTACAGCCCCGACCAGGTCGAGGCCATCGCGATGGTGCTGCGGCGGCACCCGCACGTGCTCGTGCTCTCCGACGAGATCTACGAGTACGTCGTCTACGACGCCGAGCACGCCTCCATCGCCGCGTGCGAGGGCATGCGCGACCGGACGATCGTGGTGAACGGCCACTCGAAGGGCTTCGCGATGACGGGCTGGCGGCTGGGCTACCTCGCTGCGCCTGCGTGGATCGCCAAGGCGTGCGCGAAGATCCAGGGCCAGTTCACGAGCGCGCCGTGCGTCATCACACAGCACGCGGGGCTCGCGGCCTACCGGATGTACGCCGACGACTCCGATTGCCTCGACGCGATGATCGCGGCGTTCCGCCGCCGCCGCGACTACGTCCTCGGCCGCCTCCGCGCGATGCCGGACGTGACCTGCCCGACGCCCGAGGGCGCGTTCTACGTCTTCCCCGACATCTCGGCGCACCTCGGCAAGAACGCCCCGACGGACACCGTCATCAACGACTCGACGGCGCTCTGCCTCTACCTGCTGGAGCACCACGACGTCGCCGCCGTGCCCGGCACGGCCTTCGGCGCGCCCTACGGCCTCCGCCTCTCCTACGCCGCCAGCGACGACGACCTCCGCGTCGCCCTCGACCGCATCGAGATGGGGCTGAACGAACTCGGATGAGTGCACACACTGTCCCTCTGGAACCCTTCCGCTGGCTCCCCCCGTTCTGCGTCGCCTCCGCACTTGCGTGCTATGCTCCTCGAACTGTCCCCCTCACACGTGAGGGGGACAGCCCCGCGACTCCTCGCTAGAGGAGCGGGGCGGGGGGAGCCGGGCGCCTCATCGAAACGCTGTCCCTATTGGAACCGACCGCTCGAACCCCATCCGCGGACCGCGGGCTGCTCGTCAACTACGACGCCGCGCTCCAGCAGAAGCAGCGCGACCGCTACGGGCTGCACCTCGGCCTTTTTTTGCTGACGTTCGCCGCTTGCACGTTCATGGGGAGTGTGTGGGTGGGGCGCATGGCACTCTATCCTGCAGAGGGCTGGCTCGCGTTCGGCGAGCCGGGGTGGTGGACGCTCGTCATGGACGGCCTCGCCTATGCCGTGCCGCTGCTGCTCTTCCTGACATGCCACGAGTTTGGGCACTACTTCGCCGCGCGCTATCACCGCATCGACGTCTCGCTGCCCTATTACATCCCGTTGCCTGACTTCGGTCTACTCGGCCCCTTCTTCCACTTCGGGACCATGGGTGCGGTCATCCGCATCCGCGAGCCGCTGCGCCGCCTCAATCACCTGTTCGACGTCGGCATCGCCGGACCGCTCGCGGGGTTCGTCGTCACCATTGGCGCGCTGATCTACGCGCTCGCGACGTTGCCGGGGCCGGAGTACCTCCTCGGCGTGGGCGGCCCGGCCCACGAGGCGCTCGTACAGGCGTGGCAGGGCACAGGCATCGCGCCGCCGCCGTCGCCGAGCGGCACGGGCTTTCCGACGATCGTCTTCGGCGAGACGCTGCTCATCAGCCTGCTCGCGGACGTGGTGCCCAACTTCCCGCCGATGCACGAGATCTACCACTACCCGGTGCTCTTCGCGGCGTGGATCGGGCTCTTCTTCACGGCGCTCAACCTCCTCCCGGTCGGGCAGCTCGACGGCGGGCACATCACGTTCACGCTCTTCGGCGACCGCTGGCACCGCATCATCGCCCGGGCGACCGTCTTCCTGATGATCCTCTCCGGAGGCCTCGGCTTCGTGGACGAGATCCCGCTGATATTCCAACTCGGCCTCGGCTGGTCGGCGCAGCTGGCGAACGTGGCGGTCTGGGCGCTGCTCTCGGGCGTGCTCTACCTGTTCCTGAACCGCATGTTCGACCGCGACCTGCGGCTCGTCGCGCCCGCGCTGATCGCGGTGACGCTCGCCATCGCGGTGGGCTCGCGCGTGCCAGGGCTGACCGAGGCGTTCGGCTTCTGGTTCTGGCTCGTCTGGGTGGCGCTGATCGTCTACCTCATCCGGGTGGAGCACCCGCCGGTGCTAATCCCCGAGCCGCTCTCGCCGCGCCGCCGCCTGCTGGGCTACGCGAGCCTCCTCATCTTCCCGCTCTGCTTCACCTTCACGCCGATCTATCTGTTGTAGCGGGTCGAGGGTCGAGGGGGTGAAGAGGCTGCCGAAATTGTTCCGGTTCATCTTGACTGAACAAGCCACGGACGGCAGCTTCCCATGACCCATGACCCATGACCCATGACCTCGTTTAACGACCACTTCTCCGCGACGGCGAGCGCCTATGCGCAGCATCGTCCGACCTATCCGCCCGTGTTGTACGCGATGATCGCGGGGCGGTGCGCGGGCACGGAGCAGGCGTGGGACTGCGCGACGGGCAACGGCCAGGCGGCGGTGTCGCTCGCCGCGCATTTCGATGCGGTCGTGGCGACGGACGCGAGCGCGGAGCAGGTCGCGCAGGCGCAAGCGCACGAGCGGGTCACCTACCGCGTCGCGCCCGCAGAGGCATCAGGGCTGGATGACGGCAGCGTCGACCTCGTCACCGTGGCGCAGGCGCTCCACTGGTTCGACCGCCCTGCGTTCTTCGCCGAGGCGCACCGCGTGCTGCGGCCGGGCGGCCTCCTCGCCGTGTGGACCTACGGTCCAACCCGCGTCACGCCCGCTATCGACCCTATCGTGGAGACGTTCTACGGCGAGACGGTAGGGGCGTACTGGCCGCCTGAGCGCGTGCTTCCCGAAGAGGGCTATGCATCTCTCGCCTTCCCCTTCGACAACCCGCACGAAGGGGAGCGAGTGCGGCTCCCGACCTTTGCCATGACGGCCGACTGGCACCGTGCCGACTTCGTGGGCTACGTCGGCACCTGGTCGGCTGTGAAGCGCTACCGCGAGGCAACGGGTAGCGACCCGATCCCAGACTTCGACCGAGTCCTGGCTGCACGCTGGCCTGGCGACGAAACGCGGCTCGTCCGCTGGCCGCTCGCCGTCCACGCCGGTCGGCTGTTCTGAGGCGAACGCCCTGCGGAAACCCTGAAAACACGGCGGTCGTTGCGGCGGAGAACCATCTCCACCCTGAGCCGACTATGCCCGATCGCATCTACACCGAGGACCAGGTGCGCGCCATCATCAAGCGCGCCGTCGAGTTGCAGGAGCACACCCCGGCACCGACGCACGGGCTGACCATCGACGAACTGGAGCGGCTGGGCGAAGAGGTCGGGCTGGACGCGTCGTTCCTCCGCATGGCGGCGTCGGAGGTTGCCAACACCGGCCAGACGTTGCAGCGGCGCTCCGAGATGACCGACACGCTGGTGGTCGTGGAGCGCTGGATCGAAGGGCCGCTCTCGGCCGAGGGCTGGGAGGACGTGGTGGCGATGCTGCGCGAGCGCTTCGGGATCGACGCGGCGGCGTGGACCGGTACGAGTGGGATGGGCGGGCGTGTGGAGACCGTCGGCAACGCACAGGAGTGGTCGCACACGAGCAGCCTCGGCGTCGAGACGCGCGTGGGCGTGTCGGAGCGCGGCGACCGGGTGCGGCTGCGCCTCTCGCAGCGCGTCGGCCATGCGAAGCCCGAGACGGAAGGCAAGTGGTACGGGGCCGGGCTCGGGGTGATACTGGGAGGCATCGCGGGGGCCATCGCGTCGAGCATGAGCGAGATCGGGGCCATCTTCCTCATCGTCTTCGCCGTGGTGACGGTGCTCAGCACGTTCGTCGCGGCGCCAATCATCGAGGGCCTCGACCGCCGCTGGCGCCAGAAGAAGCTCGACGGCCTCAACACCCTCGCCGATGAGGTGATCGGCACGTTGGCCTCGCCCGTGGGCGTGTCCGCGGGCGAACGCACGCCGTTTCACACGAACGCGCCGGGCGAGACGACGGCTGCCCCGCTTCTCACGCTGGACGAGGAGGTTCCCGTCCAGACGGCGGCGGCTGCGACGGGCACGCGGACGCGCGCGTGAGTTGCAGCGGGCAGCAGATCCTGCCGACTGGGCACCTGCCGTCTGGACATGCGTCGCTGTAGGGGGCGAGTGGGTCCTTGCCTCTGCGCTGACAGGGGTAGGTTTTCACAAAACGATGTCATCCTGGGCGGGCGCAGCGAGTCGAAGAGCTTGCCCTCGCGCAGGCGGGCGATCTACGGGCCAGCACCCTAGCCCCACCTTGTCAGAGAGATACGAACAAGATCCTTCGACTTCATCCGCTGCTCGGATTGCGCTCAGGATGACAAAAAGAGGGGATCTCTGTGAATACCTACCCTTACCAGCGTCTCCGCGAGGATGACCTGGATGGGATGGTTGGAGAAAACGGGTGGATCACGCTATCAGACGAGCAAGGATTTCGCTTGACCACGGCGGCACACGCGAGCAGCTTCTGTCCACTGTCCACTGTCCACTGTCCACTGTCCACTGTCCACTGTCCACACGTCCCACCGTGACCATCGGCCTCGTCTACGACCGCTTCGGCGACACGCCGCCGCCGCCGGGTGCGCCGCCCGACTGGGACGCGGAGTACGAGCCCGAGGAGACCGTCGCGGCGCTCGAAGCGGCGGTGCGGGCGCTGGGCCACACGCCCGTGCGCATAGGCTCCGCGCGGGCGCTGCTCGACCGGATGCCCGACCTGATGAGCGGCGCGCTGCACCTCGACGCAGCGATCACGATTGCGGAGAGCTACGGCAGCCGTAACCGCGAGGCCCACGCGCCGGTACTGCTCGAACTCGCAGGCGTGCCATGCCTTGGCTCCGACGCGCTCGCCCTCTCGGTGTCGCTCGACAAGGCCCTCACGAAGACGCTCGCCTGCGCCGCGGGTGTCGCGACGCCGGATTGGTGTGTGGTGCGGCACCCGTCGGACCTGCCGGACGAGGCGGCGGCGTTCGACCTCGCGTTTCCGGTGTTCGTGAAGCCGCGCTACGAGGGCACGGCGAAGGGCATCGCCCCGTCGAGCCGCTGCGAGGACCCCGCTGCGCTCCATGCCGAGGTCGAGCGGCAGCACGTGCTCTACGGGCAGGACCTCCTCGTGGAGCAGTTCGTCGAGGGGGCCGAGTTCACCGTGGCCGTCGTGGGCAGCGATCCGCCGGAAGGGGAGGGCTGGGAGGCCTTGCCGGTTCTCCAACGTGCCGTCGAGCGGACGACGGGTATCGGCCTACACGCCCTGGAGCGCTGCCCTGCTGATGGAGAAGGGGACGCCGCCGTGCCGTTCGCCTACGACCTCCCCGGCAGCCTCGACGCGGCCCTCGAAGCGCGCCTCCACGCCGACACGCTCGCCGTCGTCCGCGCGCTCGACGCCCGCGACTTCGCTCGCGCCGACTTCCGCGTCGATGCCGAGGGGCGCGCCTGGTTTCTCGAAGTCAACACGTTGCCCACCTTCGCCCCAGACGGCACGTTCGCCATCATCGCGGCGCTCATGGGGCAGTCGTACGAGGCGCTCCTCGCCGATGTGCTCGCGTGCGGGCTGCAGCGGCTGGGTGTTGAGTGAAGCGTGAAGAGTGAGGAGTAAAGGGCGAAGGGGCGGGCACGACGAAATTGGTTGGCGTGGCCTCTCGGCTCCGTTTGCTTCCACGACCCACGACCCACGACCCACGACCCACGACCCACGACGCCATTCTTCGCACGCCTTTGGGAAGCGCTTCCGAGAGAGCCCATCTATCTTGGTGATCTGTCCGTCCTGTCTGGGCTGGATGGCACCGCGTCTGCGTTCGACGTCGCCTTGTTGTCATCCTGAACTCGATTCAGGATCTCTGACGACCGCGGTGCTTCGATACCGTGATGAGATGCTGAATCAAGTTCAGCGTGACAAGATTGGAAGGCCCCGACCGACATGCACCACCTAGCACATACCACGGCTCATGCCCGACGCCGCCACGCTTCCTGAACTCGGCGCTCCCGCGAAACTGAACGCGGCCTACGAGCGCCGCAAGGCGCACTACGAGGCGCTGCTCGACCGGCTCCGCGAGCGCGAGGCGCAGATCAAGCTCGGCGGCGGAGCCAAGCGCATCCAACGCGAGCACAGCCGCGGCAAGCTGACGGCCCGCGAGCGCATCGCGCACCTCGTCGATACCGAAAGCAGGGACGGCCCAAACATCGAGGAGAACCCCAACTTCATCGAGCTCGGCCTCTGGGCGGGCGACGGGATGTACGACGAGCAGGGCGGCTGCCCGGCGGGCGGCGTCGTGGTGGGCCTCGGGCGCGTGGCGGGGCGGCTCTGCGTGATCGTCGCCAACGACGCCACCGTGAAGGCGGGCGCGTGGTTTCCCATCGCGGCGAAGAAGAACCTCCGCGCGCAGGAGATCGCGCTCGAAAACCACCTCCCGATCCTCTACCTCGTCGACTCGGCGGGCGTCTTCCTGCCGATGCAGGCCGACATCTTCCCGGACAAGGAGCACTTCGGGCGCATCTTCCGCAACAACGCGGTCCTCTCGGCGCGCGGCATCCCGCAGATCGCCGCCATCATGGGCTCGTGCGTGGCGGGCGGGGCCTACCTCCCGATCATGTCGGACGAGGCGCTGATCGTGGACGGCACGGGCTCGGTCTTCCTCGCGGGGCCGTTCCTCGTGAAGGCGGCCATCGGCGAGGAGACGGACAACGAGACGCTCGGCGGCGCGAGCACGCACTCCGAGATCTCCGGCGTCACGGACTACACGATGCCCGACGACGCCACATGCCTCGCCACGATGCGCGACCTCGTCGGCCGCTTCGGCGCACGCGACCGCGCGGGCTTCGACCGCATCGAGGGGCAGGCCCCGGCCTTCGATGCCGACGAACTCTACGGCCTTATGCCCGAGGCGCGCAACCAGCCCTACGACACCCGCGACCTCCTCGCCCGCATCGTGGACGCCGACTCGTGGACGGAGTACAAAGCTGG
>JBCCLD010000046.1:0-17783 GCA_039027055.1 Bacteroidota bacterium | reverse complement strand
CGCCGACATCACGGGCCTCCCGATGGGCACGGTGAAGAGCCGCATCAACCGCGGCCGCACCAAGCTCCAGGGCATGCTCGCGGACATCTACCCGTTCTCGCAGAACTAGGCGCACGTCGCCCCCCTGCACCTGAACGACTCGGGTCATCCCCACCCGGCCAGAACGAAAGCGCCCCCGGCTGCACCATGCAGCCGGGGGCTTTTCTGTTGCAGCATTTGCCTCAGCACTACAGTACAACGTCCACCACGATGTGCCCGATGGTGCCGGTCCGGTCAAACACCTCAGCGCTCACGTCGGCGGGGAGTGCAGTGCCCTCGAACGCCTGGCTCGACGTCGCTGACCGCACCACTTCGATGCGGGGTGACGAGGCGCGGTGGTAGAGGACAGGGACCTGTGCATAGGTGAACGCCATCGCGCCAGCCGGCACGTCCAGCGTCTGCGGGGCATTGTCGAGGTCCACGTAGGCAAACGTTGACGGGGCGTCGAAGAACTCGTCGGGGCGGAGAAGCTGCGGATCGAAGTGGAGCCGCCCGTGCTCGACGAAGACGCCGAGCTCGCCCCAGCGCCAGATGAGGTCTTCCTTCACCATGCCGGTCATGCCGGGCTGCTTGGCGCCGCCGGTGCCGGGCGAGTGTGAGTAGGGGTCGGTCGGGAACGCGCCGTATTCGAGCGGCGACTTGTTGAGGCCCAGCCCGCCGCGCAGGTCGTGGAACCCTGCAGCGAGTTGCCGGAGGGTTTCGGGATCAGTCCCCGCCTCGTGCGCGCGGAGGAACGTCCGCTGCGCAGCCACGACGAGCTTCGACACCATGTGCCAGTAGATGCTGCCGAGGCCCTCGTAGCCGAAGAAGGTGCCCGAGCGGCCCGTGTAGGCTGGGTGGTCGAAGTGTGCGTCGAACAAGTCGAGCAGTGCCTCACGCTCGGCAGCGACGGCGTCCGGGTAGCTCGCCTCGATGGTGGCGAGAGCGTCCGCGGCGTTGGCGCGGTTGCGGAACGTACCGTTGAAGTGCACACCCCCGCGTACGTCGCGCACCACGAAGCGCTCGTCGCCATCGGCGAGCAACTGTTGCAGCAGCGGTGACGCCGCCACCGCCTCGTCGCCGACGTTGTTCTTGCCGAGGAAGCCGGGCAGGTCGCGGTCGGGGTAGAGACGATACGTGTGCTGGTCGGGGCGGTAGAGGTCGCTCGTGCGCATTGCCTCGATGACGCCGAGCAGCGCCTCTGGGTCGAGCACGCCCGCGCCGAGCGCGGCGACCTGCCCTTCGAGCATCGGGTAGAGCGTTCTGACGCCAAAGCCATCCTCGCGAATGTCGAGGAGGTTGTACGCGTTGACGAGCCCGTCTTCCTCACGGCGAGAGTCGCGGAGCGTGGCGTCGACGGCGCTGCGCACGTCGTCAAAGAACGTTAGCAGCGCGGCGGACTCGGCCGTACGCGTAGCACCCGAGAGGCCGTCGGCGTAGAGGCGCGAGCGGTAGGCCTCGCCCGCCTGCCCGAGCTTGTCGAGCAGGTCCTTGCGCGCGGCGTCGGTGAGCGGCGCGTCGGCGTCGAACCCGGCGAAGGCAGCTGCAACCGCGTCGGTGAAGTCGGCGACCTCCTCGGCGAGTGTGACGGGACCGTCGGCGTCGGCGAAGATCGCCTGGACGAGGTCGAGGTAGCGCCGCAACTCGTGCAGCGTCACCATCGAGATGCCATAGCCGACGAGCGCGTTGTTGGCGTCGTTCCACTCGGGGCGCTGCGTGTTCATCCAGATGCCACCGCCTGCCACGAAGTTGGAGAGCTTGGCCAGGAGCGGCACGAGCAGTTTCTCGGCCAGCGTCGCCCGCGTGATGCTGTCACCCGTGTAGAGCAGCTTTCCATCAGCCCCGACCGCCGCGACGCGCGCTTCGATGCGGTCGTGTTCGGCGTGGTCGTAGTCGATGGTGCTGCGCGGGTCCGCAAGGAGGTCGGCATAGGCGCAGATGCGGTACGGGACGTTCGCGTAGGTGAACAGCCGCGTGTTGAGCTGTGCCGTGAGCCGCTCCGGCTCGTGCTCGTGGACGAGTTCGAGCAGGTGAAGGAGGTAGATCAGCTGGTGGTCGCCCCAGTAGCCGATGTAGGACCACTCGTCGTCCGGCTCGATGACCTCCCAGTCAATGCCGTTGTGGGAGATGCGGTAGGGGTTGTAGCCGTCGGCGGTGGAGGCGTTGAGGAAGGTCGCGACCATGCCCTCGGCGAACGCCGGGAAGGAGCGCCCGAGCGCCTCCCAGTTTTGGAAGAGGTCGCGCCAGTTGCCCTGGAAGCCGCGTTTGACGTTGCCGTCTGCAGCACGGAGGTCGATCGAGAAGAAGTTCCAGGGGCGGCTCGGGTCGCCGTGGCGGCGGCTGAAGCTGAGCGGGAGGTACTGCCGGCACAGCCGCTCCAGGTCCGGGTCGAGGTCGGCCCCCTCGTCTTGTGTGGCCGCGTCGAGGAGGGCGCGGAGGTCCTGCACCCTGATCGAGTGGGGGAGCCCGGCGAGGAACGCGTGGTCGGCAAGCGGACGGTGGTGCGTCCGTACGTGCGCGATGAGGTCGACGCGGTAGATGCGGTAGCCCTCGTCGAAGACGCCGCCGCGCATGATGTTGAACAGCGTGTTCGAGAACTGCCGCGTGGCGATCATGCGGTCGGCCGACGCCTGGAGGCCATCGGCCGCGGCGACGAACTCGCGCAGCCGAGCCGTGCCCGCCGCCACGTCGTCGAGGACAGATTGCTGTAGGGCCGCCGGGTCGCCTAGCGCGTCGATGAGCGCGACGGCGTCGGCGGCGTCCTGCTCGATCTCGGCAACGAGCATCCAGCGCTGCGCGTCGCCCGGGGCGAGGTCGAGCGTGGCGTGGACGAAGTAGGCGCCCCGTTCGGCACGTACGTCACGTTCGGGCTGGAGGGTGTGGCCTGCGCGGAAGGCGTCCAACTGGCGCGTCGAGAGGAGGTGGAGGTCGGGTGCAAGGCCTGCCTGCCAGACGGTCGTCGCCATGAGCGACTCGCTCGGCTCGGCGCGGTCCACGGGCTGTGCCGAGAGCGTCAGCATCCCGAGGCCCGAGGTCGGGTCCAACTCGTTGCGCTTGTAGGCGTCGGCGAGGACGCTGCGCTCGCTCTGCATGGCGCGGCTGACGCCGTAGGGCATCACGTTGCGCAGCCCGTCGAGCACCTGCACGCGCACGGGGGCGTCACCGTGGTGTGTCAAGACGGTGCGGCGTACGAAGCCGTAGCGCTCGCTCGTCGCCCACGTCGTGGCGACGGTGAGGCCGAGGTCGTCGTTGACTTCCTCGAAGCAGAGGCGGTCGCCGTGGAGCGACTTGTAGAGCGAGCGGCGCGTGCGGTAGAGGCCCGCGTAGCGGTCTGAGAACGGCTCCCAGAGGGCCCACGTCGGCTGGCCGTCGCCCCCCCACCCACCATTGGGGCCGCCTTGGGCGACCCGGAGCAGCGTCACGCCGCCGGTTGTGTGGCGCGCGTCGTGGATCTTGTCGACGGTGGTGTACGGGAACAGCCCAAAGTCGGGGCTGCGGCGCCCCGCGGTGAGCGCGCCCGTCGAGGAGACGAACGTCCAGTGGTCGCTCGAACTCACGAGCGACATGAAGAACGGCCGCATCTTGTCGACATGGGCGATGCAGTACCACGTCTCGCCGTCGCGTTCGACGAACGTGCCCGTGACGGGGGCATCCGAGGGGTGGAGCGCAGCCCCGCCGACGCGCACGGCGGCAGCGGGGGCGTCGGGCAGCAGCAGCGTCCGCCAGTGCGGGCCGCGTTCTTGGTCTTCGAGTGCTGGGGTGCTAGTTGCCTTCGACGAAGAACGGGATGTTGGCATGAGCGGCGCTTCCTTGCTGGTCGTAAACGTTCACAAATAGACGATAGGCCCCGGGTTCGGTCGGGGCGGTCACGGTCACCGAGGTGCCCTCGCCTTCGATGGTATCAGGAATGGCGGGCGGCACGTCCTCGTCGTCGCCGCCCTCGCTTTGGGCTTGGCTCTCGGCGAGAACCTCCCACGCGTAGTGCAGCGTGTCGTCGTCGGTGACGGCGACCTCGGCCTCATACGACTGGCCAACCTGCATGGTGATCCCGTCCTGAGCAATGCGTCCGTCGAGCGTGTACGAGGAGAGGCGCGGGGCGCGGTTCTCGGGCCAGTCGCCGGTCCAGATTTGCTGCATCACGTCGACCGACTCGGTCTTCTCGCCGCTGGGCATGAACATGCCGTACCACGTCGGGGTGCGCTCCTGTTTCTGGCCCCAGAGGAAGACGTACGAGCCCAGGATCTGCGTCGTGTCGGTAGCGATGGCGGTGCGGTAGCGCTCGCCGTAGAGGTCGGCCTTGACCGTGCTGTTGTTCTCGATGGGCGCGTCCCACGGCGTCTTCCCGACTTCCCAGTGGCCCGTCGCGCCCCACTCGGTGACCAACACGGGGCCGTCCCAGCCCGACTCCTCCAAGTAGCGCGGCAGCCCGCCGATGGCGCCGTAGAACTGGACCGAGAGGATGTCGAGCGCTGGGGCTCGGGCCTTAATCTCAGTGGCGAGGTCCTCGCTCAGGCCCGCAAGCATGGTCGTGGTGGGGTGGTTCGGGTCTACCTCCTCGATCATCGCGGCGATGCCGCCCACGGCGTCCCAGACCTTCGGGTTGGTTGCGCCGAGGTTGAGCTCGTTGCCGATGCCCCACATGAGGAGCGCGGGGTGATCCTTGAGGCGCTCCACCTCGCCGCGGATGCGCTCAAGCTGCTCGGCGACGGCCGCCTCGTCGTCGTAGTCGAAGCCGAAGATGCCGCGGCCCTCGCCCTCGCGCTCGCGGGCGACCTCGAGGCCCATCGTCACCATGAGCCCTGCCGCAAACGCGCGGTCGAGGATCTCCTCGGCGGTGTCACGCCCGTTGTCCGTGCGCCACGTACGGAACGAGTTCGCCCCGTGCGACGCCAGCCGGTCAATGTCGCCAAACTCCAGCCCGGCACCGTTGACGAAGAACGGCGTGCCGTCCACCATGAGTTGGTAGCGCCCGTCGGTCTGCACGACCTCCACGACGCTGGGGCCTTCGAGTAGGCGGTTGGGAGCGGGTAGGCCGGGCGTGTCGCACGCGGCAAGGAGCACCATGGGGAGAGCAAGAAGGAGGAGAAGGCGAGTGCGCATAGTAGAGAGCGAAGGCGATCGGGGGGGTCCTGGCGCAGCGTCGCACCCAGGAGGGCCAGACGCACAGCGCGAGGGACCGTGGTCCGGTCGCCTCGCGCTGGCCATAGACAGACGTGGGAACTACCGAATGAGTTCAGCTTCCAACTCTTCGAGCGAACGGCCTTTAGTCTCCGGAACCACGAAGATGGTAAAGACGAGGCCTGCCACGGCGAAGAGCCCGAAGATGAAGAACGTCGTCGCGCTGCCAGGGTGTCGAGCTCCCACGGGAAGAGCTGCTGCACCAGCCAACTGACGATCGAGTTGACAAAGCCTACAAACGAGATCGCGATAGCGCGAATGCGACTCGGGAAGAGTTCGGAGAAGAGCACCCACATCACCGGGCCCAGCGAGATCGCGAACGAGGCGACGAAGCCAAGGATGCCCGCTAGGATCAGGAAGGGGTTCATCGTGATCGCGGCCGTGATGAGGTTCGACTCCAGCACGGTAGCCTGTTCCTTGCCGAGCGCGCTGACGAGGCTCGCCTTGAAGTCGAGGTCGCTCTCGAAGGTCTGCCCGACGATGGGCGCGAGGGCCTCAGCCTGCTCGGTGAAGTCGGCGAGTGCGGTCTCCGGCAGCGTGTAGGTCGCCTGCGAGAAGCCGTAGGTGAGGAGCATCATGGCTAGGATGATGCCCGAGAGGCCGAAGATCAGCAGCGGCTTACGTCCGAGGCGGTCAATGAGCAGCAGCGCCAGCAGCGTGAACACTAGGTTGATCACGCCCACCAGGATCGCCTGCACAAACGCGGCGTCGGTGCCGATGCCCGTCTGCTCGAAGATCGTTGGGGCGTAGAAGAACACCGCGTTGATGCCAGTGATCTGCTGCAGAATCGCGATTACCACGCCGATGGTGAGCACGAGCCGTAGGGACGGCGAGAATAGCTCGCCGAACGAAACCTTGTCCTTCTCGGCGTCGGCCTCGATGTTGGCCTTGACGCTCTCGACTTGCTGGACGGCAGCCACGTTGCCGATGGCGAGGGCCATGATCGGCAGCGCCTCGTCCTCGCGGCCCTGGGCGATGAGCCACCGGGGGCTGAACGGGACGAAGAAGAGGCCCGTGAAGTAGAGTAGCGCGGGTAGCGTCTCCAGGCCCAGCATCCAGCGCCAGTTGTTCTCGTCGAACTTCATGGCCTGCGCCCAGGAGGCGTCCGACTGGCCGAGCTGGAGGATGAGGTAGTTGGTGAAGAACGCGACCGTGATGCCGATGACGATGTTGAGCTGGTTGAACGACACCATCTGGCCACGCATCTTCGGCGGCGCGATCTCCGCGATGTAGAGCGGGGCGATGATGAGAGAAGCGCCGACGCCGATGCCGCCGATCATGCGGGCGAAGACGAGCGCCACAAACGAGGGGGCCAGTGCCGACCCTATGGCTGAGACGGCGTAGAGGATGGCCGCTACGATCAGGACGGGTTTGCGTCCGACCTTGTCGCTGATCGGCCCGGCGAGGGCCATCGCGACGGTGGCAGCCAGGGCAAGCGAACTGACCGAGAAGCCCAGCTGCATCTTGGTCAGCGTGAATTCGATCTCGATGAACTTGATGACGCCGGAGATGACGGAGGCGTCGAAGCCCATCAGGAAGCCGCCGAGCGCGACCGTCAGGGCGACACGGGTGACATAGAGGCGATTGACCATAGACAACGGCAGTGGGGCGCGCCAGGCACCAGGGCAGACGTACGCGCGCGGCTGGGGGAAACGATGAAAACCTTTTCAGGGGAACTCCAATGTACCGCCAAGGAACTACTTCGCCAAGCGTGGGGAAAGCGTTTCCAGCACCATGGCTCGAAATACAGAGCGCCCGCGACGAAGGCGAGCGTTCGATGGCGACGGTTACGCGCCGAGGGACCTCCGAGAGGACCGCGGGCTGAGGTAGCGTTCGGGCGGGCTACGCTTGAATGGTGCCCGTGCGAGCGAACGGGCACGGCAAGCCAGGTGAGGCGACCGTGGCCCTGAGGGCACCTCACGCCGGCCCTGACTTTTTCGACTGCTAGGATGACGCTTTTCTAGAAGACGCCGCGACAGTTCTTTGCAAGGTACACACGTATCCGATCTACTTCGGTTGCGCCCGCTGGCATATCTGCATCCTCAAGTCCAGGATAAGATTCCTGATCTTTCCAGTCTTGTATAGTTGCGCTGAAGAACTGAGAAGCGGAGGAGTCGGCTTCGTAGGCAATGAGTTCGTATTCTTCTTTGTAGTCTCCGCCAAATCGAGTAACTACTTGCCAGCCGCCATCTCTCTTATAAGATGTATTCGTGTGATCTGATTGAGGGTAGTATTTTTTGTCTGAAGGTTTTAGTAGTACCCAGATGTCTTTTTCGTGACCTTCTGGGTAGACACCTGTCGATAGAATTCTACAGTCAACAGAGTCTGATTCTATAGGGGAGGTCACCATAATAGAGCGGATAGGCCCCTCGATCTCTACACTATTTCCCCTAGATACATTTTCCATCTGGCTAGTTACGTAGGCGATGTCGGATGTGTAGCTAGAGAATATAATCATTAGCACTCCAAGGATACCCAGGGGGATGCCTACTCTGGAATCGATAAGCTGTGATTCAGAGTTTTTATTAGCCTGGCTACTAAGAATAGCGAGGCCTATGAGAATGATGCCGACTATAATGATCAACGCTTTTGTAGACATAGATTTTTTGAGTGGTTAAATTTTGGTGATTCGAATTATAGTGCCCCTCTTCTTTCTTCTAGCTCCGCCTTTATCTCTCTCGCTTTTTCTTCGCTTAGATCATAGTTCCACATTACTATGATAGACAGGGCTGCGGTAGCGGCTGGGATCACGATATCTGCAATACGTAGCTGAGTCATGGTTTCTACTGACTGCGTAGCAGCATTGCCGTCAAATCCTACCCACCCAAGTACGGCGCCTCCGATTATCAATGCTAAGGCTTGGCCCAGCTTTACAGTCCACCAGTAGATAGCACCAAATGTGCCTTCTTTCCGTGGCATTCCATTCTCAAGCTCGTCTAGATCGCAGATGTCAGCAGTCATGCTCATCATAAGTGTAAACAGGCAACCAAGTCCAAAGGCCATCAGTGGGAGTGGAAAAAACATAAGGAATAGATTGTCTGGACTAAACCCCCACCATTTCAAGATGTATCCTAATACTGATATAGAGGTTGATATAATAAATGCTTTTCTTTTACCCCACTTACTAGCCATCCAGGATACGATCGGGATTACGAAGAAGGCTGTAATAGCAGCAAGGACGGTTGAGAACAAAGCTGGCCAAGTTCCTGCAGCTGCATAGTCACCATTGAATAAGTAGAATAGAATAATAAAAAAGCTAAAGGATGCTACAATTTGAAATCCGTTGAAAACTAGAAAGGTGGCACCGCACAACCTAAGGAATGGCTTGTGCCTAAACACTTCAACCATACCTTTGAATAGGTCGACAAATATTTCTGCTAGGTTGCTAAGTGAGATTTCCTGTCTATTCTCGATTCTGCTAGAATCGATGCCTTTGCAAAAAATAGCAGGCAGTATACCGAAGATAATAGCAATGACTCCAACAATGATCGATAGTGTCCTCACGCCCTCGGCTTGGGTTGCGAATAGGTTTTCGTCAGCGATTAAAACCCAAAACCAGGGTACGATCATCCAAGCTACCTGGCCTACAGTATTGGCTAGCCCCATTAGTCTCGTTCTCTCATTGTAGTCCGAGGTCATTTCATAGCCAAGTCCAATAAGTGGAGTTGAGAAGGCGGTATTGGCCAAAATAAATACTGCTGATATTGTTAGGAAGTACCAGAAGTTATAGTCCTGAGAATTGCTCTCATCCATTTGCCAGAGTAAAATGAATAGGAGGCCTGTAAGAATAGCCCCGATGAAAATATAGGGCCTCCGTCTCCCCCAGTGGGTATTCGTATTATCTGAGATATACCCCATAATAGGATCGGAGATAGCATCGATTAACCTTGGTAGTCCACCGAGAAGGCCTGCCAGGAAGGGGTCCATCCCAAAGGCCGTAAGAAGGAAAAACATGAAAACGGATAGGGCCCCTGGCATTAAATTGTTTACAAGGTGGCCTGACCCAAAAGCAGCCTTCTGAACGAAGGGTACTCTATCTTTTGTAGCTGTTGTATACTCTGACATAGTCAAATATTTGCAGTCAAGGGATTGGCACTTTTCGTACCTGTGTCAATTTCTTATGGGCTGTGTGCCGAAGCAGAGCGCAGCCTACAATATCAACGTCTTCTGTACCATCGTTTTCTCCGAGGTGGGGTGCTCGGTAGACGACAGCGTGTGCAACCCATCAGGTTGACGGCTGGCTGAGCGAAGCTCCGGTCCTGCAGAGCGTGCTGAGTTTCCCATATGAGCTTCGATTACTGTGCGCGCCCCGCTCCGCGGTGAATGACCGGGACCCGACACTGTCTGCTGCATGGCAGTAGTGAAGAGTTTAGTCAAAAAATCGTAGTACTGCCCGAGACGCTACACTCGTCGGTAGCTACTGCTGGTAGCTAGGATGCCGATGTCTGCTCGGAGCAACGGCCTCACATCAACGTGGAGCGCACCCGCTGAAAGCAACGGCCGCGGTTATCAGATGTCGAAGCACAGCATGCACGAGCGTTGGCGCACCGGAAGAACGCGGATGTCATGCGTCGACATGCTGCCGTGGGGTACCCTTGTGCTGGCGTCTGCCCACACCTCATGAACCAGGGGCATCTCTGCAATACGGATGCGGCGTCACGATGTCAGCATGGCTCTGTATTGCGTGTTGCGTATCGGACCGAGGTCAACACGCGCTACGCGACACGAAACACCTCCTCGGCTATCCTGACATCGACGAACCGAAAGCGTATGGGAAGGCGTTGAGATTTTCGAGAGGACGGCGAGCGCGAGGGGCGAGAGTCGGCTCGCAAGGCGCGTGAGGAGCTCGATGCCGTAGCATCGGGAGACGAGCGCTACGCCGCGGTCGGCTTCAGCGACCGCGTGAAGCCCGACGCGGTGAATCCTCTACGCGCTCTAACGCGAGAACACGTGGAGGTGTACGTGCAAGGTCTCCCACGACGTGTTCGAACAGGTCGAGACGGCCAAGGCGTTCCAGTTGCAGTGCGCCCGCCATGACCAAGCTCAGACAGGGGTAGTTGACCGAATCAGCCACCCTGTCACGTCCAAAGCCGAACGCGCAGACGACGCCTTGAGTGTGCACTAGGCCTGTCTGAGCACTCCGCACCCTACCCAAGGCAATCAAGAAGCGGGACGAACCCAACAGGGGCGCCAGGCTGGAAGCGGTAGCGCCCCGTGACGCCGTCGCGCTCCCGAAAGAATTAGGTCGCCGTGACAGTCAAGCTGGCGGCCGCCTACGGTCCCGCCTCTGCTGCGTTCGATTCGGTGCCTGAGGCTGCGGGGTTGCGCTCTCCCGCTGTCTTGCGGAAACCAAGTCTTGCGGAAACGAAATCGCCGCTACGTGAGCGTCGCTACGTGAGCGCCGGGCCTTCTTAAGGTCCCGACTCTCAAAGCTCGGCACCCCTACTCGCCTGAATAGAGACAGCCCCCCAATGTGTACGTGGGGGCTGGTGACGTGTACGCCCGAGAGGATTCGAACCTCCGACCTTTGGAACCGGAATCCAACGCTCTATCCAGCTGAGCTACGGGCGCAAGGACACGCAAGATAGCACGCGCGCGGCTGAAACACGCCGTCCCCGGTGCAGATTGTCCGTGAACCCACCACCACCAGGCGCTCCGCGTGAACCTGACCCGGTGCCTCGCGTTGGTCCTCTGCTCGGGAAAATTCATCACAGGTCTCTGCGCCTCGCGTGCCCCCGAAGACAGGAGCGACACTTCATCCTTCTGCCTTCCAACTTCTGCCTTCCTCCCATGCCTATCCAGGTCGCCGCCGTCGATCCCGGGAGCCTCGCCGACGAACTCGGCTGGGGGCCCGGAGACCAGGTGCTCGCCGTGGACGGCCAGTCGATCGAGGACGAGCTCGACTTCCGCTTCCGCACGGGCGGCGAGGAGGCGCTCACGCTCAAGGTGCGCCTCGATGGCACGCTCGACCAGCAGCACGTCACGAAGGACCCCGACGAGCCGTTCGGCGCGACGTTCGAGGAGTTCCGCATCAAGACCTGCGGTGACGACTGCGTGTTCTGCTTCGTCGACCAGAACCCCGTCGGCTTGCGGGACACGCTCTACTTCCGCGACGGCGACTTCCGGATGTCGTTCCTCTACGGCAACTACATCACCGTCACCAACCTCCGCGAGCGCAACCTCGCGCGCATCGTCGAGCAGCGGCTGAGCCCGCTCTACATCTCCGTCCACTGCACCACCGACGCCATCCGCCGCCGGATGATGGGCCACCGGACCCGGCACGACCGGCTGATGGAGAAGCTGCGGTTCTTCCACGCCCACGGCATCGAGATGCACGCGCAGATCGTGCTCGTGCCCGGCTTCAACGACGCGGGCGCGCTCGTCCGCACGATCCTCGACCTCCACGAATTCCACGAGCAGCTCTTCTCGGTGTCCATCGTGCCGGTCGGGCTGACGCGCCACCGCCGTGACCTGACCGACCTACGGCTCGTCTCGCCGACGGAGGCGCAGCAACTCGTCCGCCTCACCGAGCGCTGGCAGGCCTTCTTCCGCAAGACCATCGGGCGCGGCTTCGTCTACCTCTCCGACGAGGTCTACATCCTCGCGGACCTCGAATTTCCCCAGGAGGACACCTACGACGGCTACCCGCTCATGGAGAACGGCGTCGGGATGAGCCGCGATTTCCTGAACGAACTGGCCTTCCAGGCCGGGGACTTCCCCGAGGTGCTCCCCGTGCCGCGACGCCTCACGCTCGTCACAGGCACGCTCACCGCCGACCTCCTCCGCGACCGCATTGCGCCCGTCCTGCGGCAGGTCGACGGCCTCGACGTGCAGGTCGTCGAGTGCCACAACCGGCTCTTCGGCGACTCGGTGACGGTGAGCGGGCTGCTCAACTACAAGAGCTTCCACAAGGCACTCAAGCCGCTCGCCGACGAGGGCACCCTCGGCGACCTCGTCCTGCTCCCTCCCGATAGCGTCAACTTCGAAGGCCTGTTCCTCGACAACGTGCCCGGCAAAAACTCCCCCGAGGACCTATCGAGCGCGCTCGGCGGCATCCCCGTGGAAGTCTTCCAAGGCGACTGGCTCGCCGTGCTGGAGCAGGTAGAAGTAGGACATGAGACGCTGGAAGTGGCCTGAGGAATGGGACCAGGAAGGAGTGGGACGAAGGTGGTTCAACCGCCCTCCAGTGACAACGGACGAGGCACAAAACTACCAGTGACCACGTAAGGCACGGCGCTTGCCCGCTCCCCCGCGCTCCCGTTCCCCCGCTTGCCCGTTCCCCCGCGCTCCCGTTCCCCACCTCCATGAGCGACACGCCGACCTCCTCGCCGCAGCCCGGCTCTGCGCCCGCCACGCCTCCGCGTTCCGACGCCGACCTCCTCGGCAAGCGTGGCATGCTCGCCGACCGGCCCCACCCGCGTTCGTTCGCCAAGCCAACGGCCGTGATGCGCGACCCGTGGGCGTGGGCGAGACCGGTGCACCTCACGGGCTGGCTGGAGCGGCAGAACTTTCACCCGGTGCTGCTCGCCATCCTCGTGCCGGTGGTGGCGTTCGTTGTCTATCAGGTCGTGGGAGTCATCGCCATGGTCGCACTGGCGCTGCCCATCATCCTGGCCGAGGCCGAAGCAGGAAACACGCCGGACGCTGCCGAGATGATGACGCAGCTCACCGAGCGCGCGGACCTGCTGCTCATCGGCAACGCGGTCGGGCAGTACCTCGGCTTCGGGCTGCTGATCTTCCTCATCGTGATGCTGCACACGCGGCAGCGGGCGCAGTTCGCCTACGTGCGCCGCGCTGATGGGCCTGGCCTGGTGCTCGCCATCGTGGGCCTGTTTGTGCTGCTGCCGTTCAACACGTGGCTCGCCGAACTCAACAACGCGCTGCCGCTGCCGCAGGCCATCCGCGACTTCGACCAGAGCCAGATGGACATGATTGAGGGGCTCTTCGGCAACCTCGACATCTCGGTCGGGCTGGCGCTGGTGCTAGTCGCGCTCACGCCCGCGCTCTGCGAGGAGTACCTCTTCCGCGGCTACATGCAGCGCCAGCTCGAACGCCGCGTCCCGATCTTGGCGACGATCCTCATCGTAGGCATCGTGTTCGGCCTCTACCACATGCGTCTCACGCAGGCGCTGCCGCTGAGCTTCCTCGGGGCCTACCTCGCCTTCGCCGTCTGGGCGACGGGCAGCCTGTGGACGGGGGTGGTGCTGCACCTCTTCAACAACGGCTTGGCGGTGCTGATGATGGACTATGCCAAGCGCAACCCTGACTCGCAGGTAGCGGCGCTCGAAGACGCCACGATGCCGTGGTACGGCGCGCTCGTGAGCCTCGGGCTGTTCGCGGCCGTCGTGGTGGCGATGCAGCGCCGCCGACGAGCGCTCGTCGGCGACGCGGGTAGCGTCGAGGACACCGAGGTGGACGTCGAGGTTGACCCCGTGCGTCTCGAGGCGCTGCCGCCGGCGGGTGCGGCGTGAACGAAGGCGAGGCGGGACGCGTAGCTTACCCCACGTATCTCTCACGCACGTCACTCCCCCGACTCATGCCCGACTTGAACCCGAACGTGGAAGGCTGGACCGTGGCCTACCGCACGTCCACCGACTACGAGGCCGACCTTGTCCGCGACCGCCTCGACGATGCGGGCATCCCTGCCGTCGTGCTCACGAAGCGCGACCACGCCTTCAACCTCAACGTAGGCGACATGGCGCACGTCTTCGTGATGGTCCCGCCGTCGCGCCTCGGCGACGCGCACGACGTCCTCAATGCCGTGCAGTTCACGGATGCCGAACTAGAGGAGGCTGCGCTGGCTGCCGACCTCGACGCCCCGCCCGCCCACGACGACGCGTCCGAGTCGGCCCTCGACTCCGGCCTCGATGGCCTGGGTCGCCCTGGCGAGACGAAGGAGTGATGCAGGGATTCGGTGATGCAGTGGTTCAGTTGAGGCTGGTCGAGTACCGAAGGACACGGAGGAACTGAAACACGGAACCACTGACCCACTGGCAACGCCATGTCCAACCTCACCCTCCGAGTCCTGACGGCGCTGGTCGCCGCGCCGCTGGTGTTGGGCGCGGTGTGGCTGGGCGGCTGGGTCTTCGGCGTGCTCACCGTCGTCGCGGCGGTGCTGGCGCAGCAGGAGGTGATGCACATGGCCGAGGTGCGCGGCGAGGTCGAGCCCAACCGCTGGCTCGGCTGCACGCTCGGGGCGCTCGCGGCAGTGTGGCCGCTCGTGCCCTACGCTATCGACCTGCTCGTGGTGGGTCTGCTCGTGCTGCTCGTGGCCGAACTCGCGCGCCGCAGGGTGCGCCCGCTCGAAAACGTGGCCGTGACGGCGTTCACGGTCTATTACCCGGCGACGCTCTTCGGCTACCTCGTCGCGCTGCGCGAGGGGCCGGACGACCCGCTGCTCGGCTTCTGGCTCGCCGCGGGTGTCTTCGCCATGGTGTGGACGGCCGACTCGTTCGCCTACTTCACCGGCAAGACCTGGTCGAGCTTCGCGAAGACCCACCCGCTCTTCCCGCGCGTGTCGCCGAAGAAGACGTGGGAGGGCTCGCTCGGCGGTTTCCTGGGGGCCGTGGTGTCCATCGCGCTCCTCAAGACGTGGGCCGTGCCCGACCTGTCGTGGCTCGATGTGGCGGCCCTCGGTCTCATCGCGGGGGCGATCAGTCAACTCGGCGACCTCGTGGAGAGCCTCTTCAAGCGCGCCGCCGGCGTGAAGGACTCGGCGGGCTACCTCCCCGGCCACGGCGGCCTCATGGACCGCTTCGACGCGCTCCTCGTCGCCACGCCGTTGATCTACTACTACCTCCTCCACGTCGCGCAGGTGTTTTAGGTCAGGGGGTGAATGTCAGATGATGGGAGCCACTTTTCTGTCGCAGCGTTGGCAACTGACAGAGGACGGGAGCCACCCCAAGGCGGTCACTCTGAGAACGCTCGGCGGGGGAGCTCGTACGGGTGCTCGGCCAGGATCGGTTGGTCCGACGGCGCGCGACGCCGTAAGCGGTGGACCCGGACCCGCCCCCCGGACAAGTCTACCTCGCACCGCACCAGCCGCGACGACCACGCAGGGGCGACCTCGAACCAGCGACCCAGCACGCGCACGTGGCCCTTCGTGTCCGTCCGCCGGATATAGACGATTCGGGCGGCTGGACTATCGCCTGGGTGAGCTTGGAGGTCGAGCGCCCAGTGAGCGGGCACGCACGCCCGCTCAGGGGCGGCCTCTCGACGGCGGGCCGTGCGCTGGTGGTGCGCGGTGACGTAGGCAGACGAGCGCTGCCGCAGTTCCTCGATGCAGGTGTGCTCGAACCGCCCCCAGACCTTCGACTGCCAGAGCCCGTTGTAGCCCTCGACGGCCGCTTGGAAGGGCGAGGGGACATCGCCCACATGCTCGCTCACTGGCGCGAACACCGGCACCACGCCGAGTGCGAGACAAGCCCGGCTGACGCGCCCCACGACGTCGGGGTGGATGTGGGGCCCGTGGAACACGGTGCCGTTATCGAACTGCGCGTAGTCCGGTAGTCCGTGTGTGCGCCAGTGCCCTACGAGTCGCTCGACGATGTCGGTGGCCCGGATCGCGGCCTCGCAGGGCCAGGAGCAGACGAGCCCGCCGTGGAGGGAGACCCCGTTGAGAACCTCGACCAAGGGGCCGCCTTTGATCTTGAGCCCCTCGACGAGATCGAACGAATCGAGTTCGGCACGCCCGGCGGCGACCTCGGGCAGGTACCACCCCTTCGGCGGGGCCTTGCGCCGGGGGCGGTGCGCGGCGTCGAGCAGGCCTCGTCGCTCGAAGACGCGCCCGATGGTCCGCTCGCTCGGCACGTCATCGACGCCCTCGGCAAGGAGGGTGCGGCGAACGGCCGCCGCCCCGTATTCGCCGAGCACGCTCTCGTCGCGGAGTCGCTGGCGGGTTTCGGTGAGGAGCGCTTCCATCTCAGGCGGGGTGCGGTGCCTCACGCGGTGGGGTGCGTGGGAGCGGTCGCTCCAATCGACGCGGTCGAGGCGTTGGCCCTCGGCGCGCTCGACCCATCGCTGGACGGTGCGTCGGCTGACGTGGAACTGCTCGGCGACGGCACGCTGAGAGTGGCCACGCCGGACCGCAGCGACGATATCGCGGCGGCGGGCGTGGAGGGACTTTTTTTGCTCATCTCGGTCTTGTCAGAGGTGGAGACGGTAGGATAGGTGGCTCCCATCAACTGGCACCTGGGTGGCTCCCATCATGTGTCATCTACCCGGTCAGGCATCGTGGGTCTCGGGTCGTGGGTCCGGTATGTCCCCGTCGAAATCGCCCCTCGACCCAGGACCAGAGACCCACCACGTGACGGAACGGTGGCAGAGGGGCGGGGTTATCCTGCTCCAGACTCACCAACCGACCCCGGCCATGAGCAACCTCTTCGGCAACCTCGGACGGCGGCGAGCGAAGCCCCGCTCGTTCAACTACCAGCCTCGCTTTCACAATCCGGAGAAGGAGGCCCGTGAGGAACGCCTGCGCCGTCGCATCAAGATGGAGAGCAACGTCCGGCGCGGCCAGCAGCCGAAGTTCATCGCCGTGGCCGTGCTGCTGCTGCTGGCGCTGTTCATCTACATGCAACTCGGCTAGGCAGAATCCGCAAGATTCTAGTGTGCAGGTATCAGATGTGTGAACGTGTGGACGTTCATGCACACCCCCTGCATACGTTCACACGTCCACCCCTTCAGACTTCACCCTCCCGCGTGTCGCACTTCGACCCCCGCGACGACCTCGACCCAACTCCACTCGATACCTCGGCGGATGACGCTGCTGAGGTGACCCCGTCTGATGTAGATGGCGATGGCGTGATCGCCGACGAGCAGGAGGGCGACGGGCTGGTACGCACGCTGCCGGACACGCTCGCCAACAAGATCGCGGCGGGCGAAGTGGTGCAGCGCCCCGCAAGCGCAGCCAAGGAGCTCGTCGAGAACGCCCTCGACGCCGGGGCGACCTCCATCGAACTGCACATCGGGCGCGCCGGGAGCGACCTCATCCAGGTCGTCGACGACGGCTGCGGCATGGGGCCGCGCGACGCGCTCGGCTGCTTCGGACGCCACGCCACGAGCAAGCTGCGCGCGATCGAGGACCTCGAACGCCTCCACACGCTCGGCTTCCGCGGCGAGGCCCTCGCCTCCATCGGCGCGGTCGCGCAGGTGGAGCTGAAGACGAAGCGGCGGCGGGACGCCACCGGCACGCTCGTGCGCGTCCACGGTGGCACCGTCGAGGAGAACCGTCCGTGCGCGGCCCCCGATGGGACGAGCATCGCCGTGCGGCACCTCTTCTACAACGTCCCCGCGCGGCGCAACTTCCTCAAGAGTGCCGCCACCGAGTTCAAGCACCTCGTCGAGACGTTCCAGTTTCTCGCGCTCTCCCACCCGCGCGTCGGCTTCCTGCTCACGCACGACGGCGCGGAGGTCTACCGCACCCCGGTGCAGTCCGATCTCGCGTTCGACGACGCGCTCCGCCGCCGGGTGGTGCAGCTCTTCGGCGAGAAGTACGAGGGCCACCTCACGCCCGTCGAGGAGACAACGAGCTACCTCTCGATGCGCGGCTTCGTCGGCCCGCCGCACCTCGCGCGGCGCACGCACGG
>JBCCLD010000045.1:0-17899 GCA_039027055.1 Bacteroidota bacterium | reverse complement strand
GCCTCCAGTTTCGAGTGACGCGGTCAGCGTGCCTGGCGGGGGCGTCCCACAGGTAATCGGCGGCAGGGGTGTGCGGCGTCGTCTTCGTTTTTCTAGCCCCGACGAGGCCAACCGCTCGTCGTACTAGAGGGTCATCGACTGCGATTGGCGGGTTACCTACAGCGCGAAGAGCACACCTCAGCTTCGAGGTAAAGAAGTCGGGGGCGGTTGAGTCCAGAATCGCATCCTGCCGGAGGTCTATTGCGGTGTGGGCCTCCAGATCGCGGATCGACGAGGGGTAGCGCTTGTTGCTCTGGGTAAGGACGATGACCCCTGCGTCCCGGTCTATCGCCTCGATGGCGACCTCCAGCACCTCCCTCATGAGAGTGCCGTACGACGTCGAACTGGCGTACTGCTGTTCGAGGGGTGTGCCTACCACGACCTCTTGGAACCGCTGGTCGGGCAGAGCGGGGTCGCCCTCGGGGGAGATGAACACGGTGAAGTCGCCCGGCTTCATCCTGACGTCTCGCGATCCGTCCCTGAGCTTGTACACGAACCGGCTCGGGGCAGGCTGGAGGTTGAACGAGGCGAGGGCGGTCTTCTCTGCCGCTCCCGTAAGCCGCTGTTCGAGGCGGGCGCTCTTGAAACGGGCCTCTCGCTCGTGCGGGGGCATCGACCGCACCTGTTCCGCCTCAAGCTGCTGAATCTCCGCGTCAAGTTTCGCGAATCCATACCATAGCTGTGCGTCCCAACTCGCAGCTGGGACAATTCGGCCAGGCGGGCCAACGCTGATTCCCGGTGCTGCGTGGTCGCTCAACGACGGATGCATGTCGTCGTGGAGGCGGTTCCGGACCGCCTCCAGCATCCGGAGCTTCTTCTTGCACGTCTTGACGAACCGGTCGAGCCGGGCCGCATAGTCGGGATGGTTCGGTTCAGCCCAGAGCTCGTGTCCACGCTCGGAAGGGACGAGGTCGCTCAGGGGATCTTGGAGGTATTCGAGAAGAGGACCCGTAAATGAGGCGTCCTTGACAAGGCGGTATTCCTGGACGAGCCGGTGAAGGGAAAGGACGTGCGGGGTGGGCGACGCGACGTGGTCTTTCACCGCCTGGTTTACGACCGTGATCGGGGACTTTCGCGTCGAGGCGGTAGGGTTCGGAAGTACGTCTTCCGAGGGGAAGAGCCACGCCAGATCGCTCAGTGTAGAGTCCAGAAGGATCGCGTCGAGGTGCCGCCCCACCACCCGCATGAAGTGCTCCTGCTGGACGGCGTCCCACAGGTAGAACTGCATGGTGCTCCGGTGTTTGCGCCGTCCGGAAGCGATATCCTTGTCGTCCTCGGCACGGACCCAGTCAAGCATGTCCTTGAGCGCTCGGAGGAAAGCAAGGAACGACTGCTCCTCTGTCTGCACGTCCCGGCTATTGACGAAGAACACTGCCGGCTGCCACCTCTGGTACCGCCGCTGGCCAGGAGTGGGCAGGGTTGGTTCGCGCCAATAGGCGTTCAGTCCAAACGAGAAAGAGATCGCGCTGCTGAGGTCGAACTCGGTGAAGAGGTAGACCCGGAGGTCGACCCACTTCGGCATCGCGGCCGACCTCCCGCTCCCGGGAGCGACGAACGCAGTGCCCCCCTGCAAGGCCTGCGCCCTGCTGGGGATGACGGTCTGCTGTGCTCGGAGCTCTTGGTGCTGGTGAATGGCGTGCCGGTAGTCCGGGTCGCTGGAGCCCTTTTGGGCGAGCGTCGGAACGTCGGGGATGTTGTTGTCCCTGAGCACCCGGGCCGTCCCTCGCGAGAGAAACGGGACCCGGCTCAGGTCCCCGATGTTCTCTGCTTCGTGCCAGCATAGGTCCTTCCTTGTCGGTTTGGGCGGCGTGAGGTGTTGCCCCCACGGGTATCCCAGGAAGTCGCACCCGCTGCAGTACGAGGCGACGTGCCAGTCGTGCTTTCTCCAGTTGGGCTCGAGCAAGAGCCGCGGGACCGTCTGGCTGATCAAGCGCCGGATCCGCGGGGCGAAGATCTCGAGGTCCAGCGCCTCGAGGTCGGGCTTCATCGCTGCGATCAGCTCCTGGATGGTCGGGGTATAACCGTCCTGCTTCCACGCATTCACTTGAACGCGAAGTTGGGAGGCCTGATGCGAGCCAGGCCATACAGCAGCCTCCGGGACGACGACATAGTCCGCATCAAGCCCCTCGTCCACAAGCCAACCCGCCAGAGACATCGCGTAGTAGGCTACCTCAGCGAAGTAGGGAGCGCCGGGATCCGATGTCAGTTTGACGTCGATGACCCGGAGTTGTAGGCGTGGGTCCCCTTTCTTGAGGGGGAGTACGCTGCCGTCCGGTCGTACTTCTGCATCGAACAAGCCATCGGCCGGGTCGAACACCTGGATGATGTCCGGGACGACTGCGGAGAAGGCCAGCCCCTTCCCGTTGAAGTCTTTGATGGTGGCCGCTCCACTTGGGTCGGCCGCTCCGACTGCCTGGCGGAACGTGCTGGCTGGGTCATCGATCTCGTACTTCCCTTCGACGATGAACGTGTTCGGCGTCGCCGCCTGTAGGAGCGATCGGAGGTCCGTCGTCGCATAGCCTGTCGGCTTGCTCGGGTCGGGAGTTCCGATGATGTTACTCGCCCCGAACGTGTCGCGGAGCCTCTTGATCACCGTCTGCTGCCAGCGATTTCCCTCCTCGGCGAGTTGCAGTACCTGGCCCCTCGTTTTGTCTTCCTCCGGCCATCCAGTCATCTTTTTCCGCTCCTCGTTCGTGTAGAGGCTGAGGGCGAGCTGACGCTCGCAGAGAGTGCGGAGGTGCTGGGAGAGAACTTGCTTGGAGAAGCGGGGCATTAGGAAAAGTACTTGGCGTGAACGGGTGAGTCGTGCCACAGGTGACTCGAGGTGCGTGCCAGGCTCCTATGCCCCATTCGATGGGATCTTAGGGCCGATCTTTGCTCCTCAGTTGTCAACTCAGGTTGTCGAGCAACAACTCTGGTTGGCGAATAGCGACAGATCGAAGGCGAGTGACTCGGACTCTACGTCGAGGTCCAGGAAGCGAGTGCGCACCTTCGCTGTAAGCGCCTTGGCCTGCTCCGCGGGCCCGGACGTTTCCAGGACGAGGATGTGACCCAATGAGCGTTGCTGGAGCAGGTCAAGTACTAGGCCTTCACGCTGCTGGACGGGACCATCTGCGACTCGCACGAACGGATCACGATGGGCGGCGAACGTTAGCAGTCGGTCCATACAGGTAGTTGCGCGTCGATATCGAAGACCTCGAAGAGGCGTCTGGTGAGTCCACTGCATCAGGGCAAGGACGAAGTAGGACGTCTAAAGCGTGGCCAAGAATCTTTAGTATACCCTCGTTATACCATCGCCGTCTGTAAATCGGCAGAAGGGTTGGCGTAGTGACTACGCTGCACCGTGTACGGGAGCGCGCGACCGCGGGAGACCTCGTACGGAAATGAGCAGGCACTGAGAGCTATAAGAGCCTCCCCTGGGCTGTGCCAGGAGAGGCACATGGGTCGCTTATGCCGCCGCAAGGCGGCGCCCACACGCTCGTTCGTGGAGTAAGCGCAGCAGGTCATTCAAGAGCGCTGCCTCCCGCTTGATAGCATCTGGACCCGTGGGGCCACCACAGAGGCCCGCCAGGTCCTCCACTACGAGCCACAACGCTGACTCGCGAGGTGCGATCACCACGCACGTCCCGTCAAAGCCGCCGCCCGTGAGCGTGAGCAGGAAGCCACCCCCTGGCAAGCACTCAATCTCCACGTGCTCCAGTGGCTCCGAAGCCACCGGGCGACTATAGCAGGCTGACGTCTCCCTGACAAGCCCAGGCCCGGGCGGAAGCGGCGCAGGCCTAGACGACGCAGGAAGCTCCGTGAGCGCACGGGCATAGCGGCGGGCCAATTCCACCGCGCTGTTGCGAGCCTGAGCACGCGTGCGACCCGAGACGGACACCCGGGCTACAGGACGACACACGCCGCCGACTTCCCCGACGGCCAGCGTGGCAGCCCACCCGTGACACTCAGAGGGATGGAGGCGAACGACCGCAACGACGAGGGAGCGGGACTGCACCGCCGGGATGGCGCGCGACTTGAGCGTGGAGACGTTGGCCGGAAACGAAGTGAGGGACATGGTGAGGCACGTGCTGGATGAAGAGGAAAGCAGCCACGGCGGAGCGCCGCGACGCGAAACGCACGTGCGAAATCGAGCAGGGCCGGAGGTGGAGGCAGGGAGCGCGCAGAGCCACGCGCAGCGGAGTGGCGGGCCGCTCGTCGGCCTGGCGTCGGAGCGAGCATGGCGAGCACGCCCTTGCCGCAGCCGGAGGAGGGCGTAGCCCGTCCCGACCGACCTTGCCGTGTGAGCGCCGAGGGGCCGTACTACCTTCGCCGCGATGGGTGCAAACCACGCCGCGAGCGCCCAGCGCTGGCGGATTTGATGCCCTGTATTACCTCATTGCGTCGTACAGGCACAGGGCGTGTGCGTTGACCTGGCGCTGCGACGCGCTGTGCCCAGTCAGGAGACCGGCCACGTACGAGTACCACCTCATCTACCTCCTACACCTGGGTGTCAGGCAAAGTGTCAGGCAGCGGCGCACGGAGGCAGGGTGTGGTACAGTCGGTCGGCGAACCAGAATCGCCGAAAACGAAGCAGGGGCCGGGTTCATCGGGTGATGACCGGCCCCTGAAAGCTCCCCGGGTAGGACTCGAACCTACAACCCTGCGGTTAACAGCCGCATGCTCTACCATTGAGCTACCGAGGAAGGGCAGAACGACTAAGATAGGGAGGCTCTGCGCGCTCCGCAATCGAGACAAGGTTCGTGCCGCTCTTCTTCACGGACCGTTCGTGTCGGTCATCGGGTCAGGGTCGAAGCGCCGCGCGTTGTTGCCCGGGGCCACGTCGGGGAGGTAGCCGCCCGGATCAAGCACGACGCTGGCTACAGCGCCCGCAGGGAACGTCACGGTTGTTTCCCACGCTCCATCGAGCCAGGTCTGCACGGGGATTAGCTCGGTGTGCGTGCGCCCGTCGGTATAGGTCACCTCGACGGGCACCGGCACCGGCGCGAGCCCGAGGTCGCGCACGGTCACCGTCACGCCGTCCGCTGTCGACTCCACATCGCCGAGGGCGAGGTCTACGACCCACGTCTCGAAAAGCATCGGCGTCCACAGCCAGTCGAGGTCCTCGCCGAGGTAGCGCTCGAAGCTGTTGAAGAGGTCCCACGGGTAAGGGTGCTTGAATGCCCAGTCGCGGGCGTAGGAGCGGTAGGCGTCGAGGAACCGCTCGCGCCCGTAGGTGCCCTCGAGCGTACGCAGGATCACGACGGGCGTCGAGTAGGACGCCACGGTGCGGGCCGCGCTGCCGAGCGGGTCGACGGCCCGCGCTGCGCCGCCGATGCGCGTCTGGTCGGCGTGCCGCATCGGCTCGACGGCGTAGCCCGTGCCTGCGAGGAAGTAGTGGTACTGCCGCCGCCGTGCCCACGGGTCGATGTCCTGGTCGCCGAAGCCGCCCTGCGCCACGAAGGCTTCCTCGCCAAGCTGGGTGTTGTAGCTCGTCAGGCCCTCCTCCATCCACGTGTAGCGCTTCTCGTCGTTGCCGACCACCATCGGAAACCACATGTGCGACGTCTCATGGTAGGTGACACCGAAGAGCGAGCGCTCGTTGCGGTCGCTGCCGATGAGTGTGATCATGGGGTATTCCATCCCGCCGCCAATGATGCCCTCTACCATCGACATGTGGGGATACGGATAGGGGAAGAACACGTCCGAGAGGTGCTCGACCGAGAAACGCAAGAACTCGGCGGCGCGGTCGCGCCAGGCTTGCTCGTCGGGGCGGTAGAGCGCGTGTATGAGCGCGTAGTCGTCCTGCCCATCGGCATCAGTGTCGCCAACATTGGCGCGCGTGGCGTCCCAGACGTAGGCCGCCGACGCGCCGAAGGCAAAGTCGCGCACGTCCTCAGCGCGGTACGCCCAGGTGAGCGTCCCGCCAGACATCACCGTCGACTCGCCGGGCAGCCGCTGCGTCTCCTCCACGACCCGCACGACCTCGTCCGTGGTCAACGCACGCGCTAGACGTTCCCGGACGCGCGGAGCCAGCACGTCGCTCGCGTTCGTCAGCGTGCCGGTCGCCGAGACAAGCCAGCCCTCGGGCACGGTGACTGATACGTCATAGTCGGCGAATGGCATGTAGTGCTCGCCCATGCCGAGATAAGGATCGGTATGCCAGCCGTAGACGTCGTCGTAGACGGCGAACTGCGGATAGAAGTAGCTCAGGAAGTAGACCTCACCGTCCTGGCCCATACGCGGTGCCCCACCTGCGTTGGGAACCGGGAACGAGTAGGTCGTCTCCACGACGGCCCGCCCGCCCGGGGCGATGGGGTTAGCGAGGGCGATGGTGAGAAGCGTACCGCCGATGTCGTAGGCGGGGGCTTGCAGGCGGCCTGCCATGGCGGAGTAGGCCGTGCCATCTACACTGAGTGCCTCGATGGTGGTACCGCCCGTGACCTCGACCGTGCGGTTGCGCGGGACGCCGGAGGCGTGGAGGTTCTGCCGCACCTTCATGACGAGGTGCGCGAGCGTGTCCGGGCTGTTGTTGAAATACGTGGCGCGCTGGGTGGCTGCGAGCGAGCGCGTGGCCGTGTCGATCGTGAGGTCGATGTCGTAGATGGCGCGGTTTTGCCAGTAGTTGGGACCGGGTGCGCCGAACGCGGTGCGGGTGCCCTGCGCGATGGCGCGCTCGAACTGGGGTGGCTGGAGCACCGGGTAGGGCAAGGGGCGGTCCTGTGCGCGGGCGCACGGTGCGAGCAGAAGCAAGGCAAGCGCGGCGGGGAGTGAGCGGGCAAGCATGGCGGGAGGCGGCAGGGGTCGAAGGAGGCAGAGCATACGCACGGCAGGGGCGATGAAGACAAGGCCAAGAGCCGCGCGGGGTGCCGCGCGGGGTTCGCAGCGTATTGCATGCGCCGGGGCGGACGCTGTAAGTTCAAAGTCCTGATGCCCAAGTGGCGGAATTGGTAGACGCGCTACATTCAGGGTGTAGTGACCGTATGGTCGTGGAGGTTCGAGTCCTCTCTTGGGCACCCCAATGGGTTTGTTAGAGTGGGATCGCTGCTGAAAAGTGGCGCTCCCGCTTTTTTGGGTTCGGGCCAAGAGGCCGGTGCCGCCCCAGGTGCGGCTCCAAGCTGTGCCGCATGGGTGGAAAGGAGGGCTGCAGCGGGGGAGAAGGTAGCGCCACGACATTTCGCGGACGGATCGCTACGAGTCTCGCCTTTGATGGACCTGTAGGCTCTGTCGAACAATGGTAGCGCTTACAAAAGGGGAGCGGCCAACTTGAAAACGTTTTCAGTGCCTGCTATTTTCCCTATGCTCACCCCCATCCTTTCCCACCACTACCATGCTTCAACAGCTACTCTCCCCCGCGAGCTTCCGTGTGGCGCTCGCTCTCCTAGCCACGTTTGCGCTCGCGGCCGCGCCCCAGGCGCAGATCACCGTTGATGACTTCGACAACGGCCTCGGGCCTGGCGGTTTCGTCTTTCAGGGCGGCGGCACTCCCACCCTGAGCACTGTGGACATCGGCAGCGGCGATCTCACCGCGCGCTTCGAGATCGACGCAGACGCCACGGGCGGCTTCGCTGGCTTCGGTCAACCCATCGAAGGCGGTCCCCTCGACATCACCGGGCTCTCCCAGCCGGTCCTCGTGCTCGATCTCAAGAGCCAGGGCACCTTTCAACTTGAAATCAACTTCCAGAACACCGGCGGCGGCGGCAACGGTGAGATCCGCAACAACCTCCAGTTCCAGCTCGGCGCGGGCAACGAGGAAGCGGGGTTCACGACCTACCGAATCCCGCTCTCGACCTTCTTGACCACGAACGCAGCCACCTTCGAATTCGACGACCTGGCGAACTACGTCTTCACGGTCGCAGGCGCTCCCGTGGGCGACGGCACCGGGGCGGTAGACACGAGCGTCGAGATCAACAACGTCCTCATCGTAGACGGATTGACCCTCGATACCCAGACATCGGTAGAAGACTTCAACAACGCCGACTTCAACGACTTCTTCTTCTTTGCGGGGGGGGAAGGCATCGCCGCCTCGCTGACGACGGACACGCCAGACGGCTCCGCCAACGCGTTCAGCGGTGCCGTGGACGGTGACGACTATGGCGGGTTCGCCGGGTTCGGCCGGACGATCCCCGTCGCGCCGCTTGACATCACCGGCAGCGAGACGGTCAACTTCTTCCTGCGTGCCAACGGCTCGGCCATCATCGAATTCAACATCCAGACCAACTTGTCGGCAGGGGGCAACGAGGGCCGCGAGAACATACAGGTCACGGACACGGGGAGCGATTGGGTCCCGGTGAGCATCCCGATCCCGGCCTTCGTTCAGAGCAGCGCCAACCCGCCCGACTTCTCCCAGGTCTTCAACTTCGTTGCGACAGTCGTTGGCCTCACCGGCGACAGTGATTCGAACACGACCGAGTTTGTCTTCGAACTTGATGCCATCGGCTTGGGGTCGGCGCAGGTGATCCCGGTCGAGCTGACCACCTTCGACGTGAGCCTCAGCGGGACCGACGCTGTGCTTGCCTGGCAGACCGCTTCGGAAACCAACAACAGCGGCTTCGAGGTACAGGTGCGCATGCCGCAGGCCGAGCGCTTCGAGGTGCTGGACTTCGTACGCGGCTACGGTACCACCTCCGAAGCGCAGTTCTACAGCTTCCGCGCGCCCGACCTGGCACCAGGCACCTACGCTTTCCGCCTCCGCCAACTCGACTTCGACGGCGGCTTCGAGATCTTCCCCGAGGTCGAGGTGACCGTGGGCATCCCTGGCACGCATTGGGTGACGGAGGCGTACCCGAATCCGTTCGGCAGCGCCGTGGGCACGCTCGACGCGACGGTGGAGTTTGCTGTCACCCGTAGTGCCCCTGTCAGCGCGGTGCTCTACGACGTGCTTGGCCGCCCCGTGCAAACCCTCTATGAGGGCACCCCCTCGGCCGGCACGCCCGTCCAGGCGCGCGTGGACGCCAGCGGCCTCGCCAGCGGGACCTACATCCTCGTGGTCACCGGCGACGGCTTCCGCGACGCTCAGCGCGTGACCGTCGCTCGGTAGCGTCGCTCGGTAGCGTCGCTCGGTAGCGTCGCGCGTCCATCGGCGTCCGAGTCCCAAGGCCCCGCTTTCGATGCGAAGGCGGGGCCTTGCTGTATGCTAGCGATCTCCACAGCGCAGACGATGGAACGTAGGGGCGGCCGTCCTACGTTGATAGCCACCGTGCATCGATCGGGTGCACACGCTCTCCTCATCGGCCCCTATCTCTCTCGTGCTTGCTCCTGAAGGCTACGCGCTCATCGGTGGTGCCTTTCTCGTCGCGCTCCTGCTTACGGCGCTCGGTGCCTTCCTTGGCGGCCTGGGCTGGGTGCTCGCCATGCTCGGCGCGCTCGTGCTCGGCTTCACCGTCTGGTTCTTCCGCGACCCCGTCCGCACGCCACCCCCCGACACCACAACGCTCCTCCTCGCACCTGCCGACGGCAAGGTGCTCGAAATCGTCGACGAGGACGAGCCGCTCTACCTCGACGGCCCCGGCCGGCGGCTCTCGATCTTCCTCTCGCCGCTCAACGTCCACGTCAACCGCATCCCTGCCGACGGCACGATCGAGTACGCGGCATACTTCCCCGGCGAGTACCTCGTGGCGTGGCATCCGAAAGCGAGCGAGAAGAACGAGCGCTCCTCGGTCGGCCTCGTCCACCCGAGCGGGACGAAGGTGCTCTTCAAGCAGATCGCCGGGGCTGTCGCGCGCCGCATCGTGTTCTACGCCACGCCCGGCGACCCCTACCGGGCGGGCGACCGCTACGGCATCGTCAAGTTTGGCTCGCGCATGGACGTGATCGTCCCGCCCCACGTCACGTTCGACGTGGCCATCGGCGACCGGGTGACGGCCGGGGAGACCGTGATCGGGCGGCTCCCGGCAGGGACCGTGCAGGTGGGAACCCCCGTGGCAGTGTTGGAGGAGATCGGCTGATGCAGACGCCTCCACGCCCCTCAGGTTCGTCGCGGCCAAGCCTCAGCCGCCGCCGTGCCGCACGGCCGCGCCGCCGAGTCGTGCGGGGCATCCCGCCCGTCGCGGTGCCGTCATTCTTCACGCTGATGAACCTGTTGAGCGGCTTCTTCTCCGTCGTGATGTCGAGCGACGGGCGCTTCGCCACGGCCGCCTGGCTGATCGTGCTCGCGGCGTTCTTCGATCTCCTAGACGGCATGATGGCGCGGCTGGCCAACGCGCAGTCTACCTTCGGCCTCGAACTCGACTCGCTCGCCGACGTCGTCTCGTTCGGCCTCGCGCCGTCGTTCCTGCTCTACCAGTTCGGGCTGGGCGAGGTGGCGCTGCTCGGACCCGTGCTGGCCGCGCTGCCGCTGCTCTGCGGGGCCGTCCGCCTCGCGCGCTACAACGTCCTCGACACCGCCGTCACCGGCGTGCAGGAGAAGACCGACTTCTTCACGGGGCTCCCCATCCCGGCGCAGGCGGGCCTCATCGTGACGTTCATCCTCACCTTCCAGGACAACGCCTGGTTCGACGGCCTGCCCGAGGAGACGGTGTCCAAGATCCTCGTGACGATGGTGGTGGTGCTGAGCGCGCTCATGGTCTCGCCCGTCCGCTTCCCGACGCTGCCGACGCCGAAGCGCGCCAACTTCCGCCGCTATCGGTGGCGGTTCCTCGCATTCGCGCTGGGCCTCGTCCTCGCCGCGCTCTTCCGCGAGGTGGGGCTTCTTTTCAGTGGCACGGTGTATCTTGCAGTGGGCATCGTGCTCAACGTCCGCTGGGCCGTCCGCGCCGCGCTGGAGGACGAAGACGAGGAGGCTATTCCCGCTCCCTAGTTCTCGGCCTAACCAGCGGCGCTTCTGCTCCCCAATCGCGCCTTGTCGCTGCTCGCCTGCATGTACATCGCCACCGTCCGCGTCACGCTCCGCCCGTCCATCCTCGACCCGCAGGGCAAGGCCATCGCCAACGCGCTCCACGACCTCGGCTACGCCGCCGTCCAGAACGCCCGTGTTGGCAAGATCGTCACCTTGGAGCTCGACGCGCCCGACGCCGACGCTGCGCACACGCTCGCGACGGAGGCCGCCGAGAAGCTCCTCGCCAACCCGGTCATGGAGGACTTCACGGTGACTGTGTCTGCGGTTGAGCCGGCCTAGTACTGCGACCGCTTCATCTTGTCATGCTCCGTGCTCTCTCGGTCAACCACCCCTGTCCCGAAAAGACAGGCAACCCCGCAGCGCAGTGCGCTGCCCTGTCCAGAGCCTGCCCTCGCGAAAGTGGGGGAGGGACTCCAAACGCGGCTTCGAGGCCCATACGAGCCGACAATCTTGACTGGTCATCGTACTAGTGCTTAGACAAGTGCCACGTGTGAGGCTGCAAGCAGCAAGGAGAGTCATAGCAAGATGGGCGGTGCCCTTTACTTGCCCCGTGTCATGCTTGCCGTGCCACCGTACTAGTCTCCCTCCCTCGCATCCCCTTCGACCACCGATGCGGCCCCCTCGTTCGATTGCCTCCGCACGGCCTGCGTGCCGCGCTGACCTCGCCTGGCCCTGGGCGAGCCCCGTCGCGCCCTCGTCGCCCGACACCGAGACGCTCACCGTCGAGGAGGAGGTCGTCGAGGAGCGCATCGACAGCCCGTGGCGCGTGATCCTCTTCAACGACGAGATCCACACGTTCGACGAGGTGATCGTGCAACTCGTCAAGGCGACGGGTTGCTCCGAAGCGCAAGCCGAAGGCCACGCCTGGACGGTCCACACGCGCGGCAAGGACACCGTCTACGAGGGCGAGTTCGAGGACTGCTTCCGCGTGCAAGGCGTGCTGCGCGAGATCCAACTGGTGACGGAGATCCAGGGATAGGGCTGGATCACTTCGGGTCTAGCTTTCCAAGATCAAGACGGCCTGATCGAGATCGGCGGCCGATTGGTAGAGACTTACCAGTTGCTCGTACCAGTACACGAGGCTGGCGTCGTCGTAATTCGAATAGAGATGGTCGTTCGCACCGTCTAGGGGGTGTGGACATTGATCGGGTCAGGTGCTCACGAGACGCCGTTTGCGTCTCCGAAAGGCGCACGAGGAGCGCGATCCCGTAGGATCGCGTGACGAGTGGAACGCAGCGGAGGCCGAACGGAGGCCGTGAGCACCGATCAGACCGATTGTCCACGCGCCCTAGTAGGGCGGTAGCGAGCAACGCGCCGAAATCGACGGTCCGTAGCTCCTTAGCAAGAGCCTGTACAGCGAGCGGCATCGTGTATCCAATCCACCAATTTGGTTGCTTCCGCAGAGAGTCGCGAACTGGTATCGTTCCTTGAACCAAGCGCCCACCAAGCCCGGTTGTTCTGGTGTACCTCTTGCTCACACGTCTTCCAGGGTCGAGCACGTAGTGAATGGCATCCCATGCCTTGTCAGGGTCGGCTACCCCGAATGGGCTGTGCGCCGCTTCATCAGGGTTTAGCACACAGGTCGCCGAGAACTCAACGAGCTCTTCCGTCAATCGGTGAGCTTCAGTGAAGCTGCTGAGTCCTCGCTTCAGTCGTTCCTCAGGCAGCCGAAAGTATTGCGGCACCAGACCCACGACGCCTACCCTGCCTGCCCGTTCATGCCTGCGTGCGCCAACTCAGCGTTGTGGTTGGCCGCGTCTTCGAAGAGGAGGTCTAGCATCCCGATGAGCGTCTGGCGAAGCTTCGGACGGGGGACCACGAGGTCCACGAAGCCGTGCTCCTGGAGAAACTCCGACGTCTGGAAGTCCTTCGGGAGGTCGCGGCGGATGGTCTCGCGGATGACGCGCGGGCCGGCGAAGCCAATGAGCGCGCCGGGCTCGGCGAGGTGGACGTCGCCGAGCATCGCGTAGGACGCCGTGACGCCGCCTGTCGTCGGGTTCGTCATCAGCGAGAAGAAGGGGAGGCCCTTGTCGTCGAGGCGGGCGAGGTGGAGCGACGTCTTCGCCATCTGCATCAGGCTGAAGGCCGCCTCCATCATGCGCGCGCCGCCGCTCTGCGAAATCACCATCACGGCGCGGTCCTCGTCGTGGCCGCGCTGGATCGCCCGGCTGATGATCTCGCCGACCACCGAGTTCATCGAGCCGCCGATGAAGGAGAAGTCCATCGCGGCGAGCGAGAACGGGTGGCCGCCCACGGTGCCGGTCCCCGAGACGACGGCGTCGTTGAGGCCAGTCTTCTTGCGCGCCGAGCGGAGCCGGTCCACGTAGGCCTTGCGGTCCTCAAACTTCAGCGGGTCCGTGGCGAAGAGGTTGTCGTCGTGGCGGGTGAACGCCCCGTCGTCGAAGAGCATCGCGCAGTAGCCGAGGCCGCTCATGGCGAAGTGGTGGCCGGCGGGCGTCACCATGTGGTTTTCCTTCAGCTCGCGGAGCGAGATTAGCTCGTCTGTGATGGGGCACTTGCGCCAGTAGCCTTCCGGCGTCTCGTTTTTGTCGGCGGGGGCCGTCTGGATGCCCGCGGTCTTGCGCTTGAACCAGGCCATGAGGCTGCGAGGAGCGTGGATGAGGGGACAGGGCGGCCAGAGGGCGGGGTAGCCAAGAGGTGAACAAAGTAAACCGCTAGAAGAGGGGGCGGGGTTTCCCAGCGACGAACTCTTTAAGGTACGACGGCTCGAACGAAGCCACGTCCTCCGTGTGCCAGGCCCCGTCCCGTACGTCGTATGCGCGCTCGTCCCCGAGGCGAGCTACCGCCACGGCAGAGGGAGCTACGTCATGGTGATGGACAACGCGGTAGGGGGCGGGCTTGAGTACGAGGGCGAGGTCCTGCGCCGCCGCTCCCATGAACAGGGTCGACCCTCTGGGTACCGTGGATGTGGGCCACCATGCTGCCGCCTCGTCAAGCACAACAGCCGTCGGCTCCGCACCGAGGAGGGGCCCGACCTCTTGCTCAGGCGAGGCGATGAAGCCCGCCGCATAGACTTCGCCCCGCCGAGAGGGAAACGCAACAGCGATGCGGTCGCCTGGCTGGGCGAAGGGAGCCGCCTGCCACGCCAGTGCTTCAAGAGACGATACGCCGATGAGCCGGGCGTCGGCCGCGAGGGCGAGCCCCTTCGCCGTGCTCACGCCGATGCGCAGCCCGGTGTAGGAGCCGGGGCCTTCCGAGACGGCCACGAGGTCGAGGTCGGTGGCCGAGCGTCCCGTGTGAGCAAGTACGTCACGGATGAGCGGCATCAGGCGCGCCGCGTGCTGTCGCGGCATCCGGAGCGACGCCTCGGCGAGCACCGCGTCGCCCTCCAGCAGCGCAACGCTGCAGACATCCGTAGCAGTTTCGATACCGAGCGTGAGCATGGACGGTGGACGGTGGAGATAAACGGCCAACCTACGGTGCAGGCAATGAAGGGCAAGCGGCTAGCACTGCGACCAGCCGAGGCTGTCGGGTTGTGTTGGCCTCGAAGCCGCGTTTAGAGTTCCCCTCCGCCGCGTTCGCGAGGGCAGGCTCTGGACAGGGCAGCGCACTGCGCTGCGGGATTGCCTGTCTTTTCGGGACGGGGTGGTTGACCGAGGTGGCACTGAACCTGACAGGGTGAAACGGTCGCAGTACCAGGGCAGGTTTCTGGGAGAATCCCGCTACCAGCCGTCGGCCGACGAGCCGACCCACGAACTCACGGACCGACGGGAGCACTGAACCACCGGAACTCGTCTTGACATTTCCTTAACCAACATCGACCTTCCTCCTCCTTGCTCCGAAAGCGGTTCCGGGCCCCCAAATTCACCCGAGCCGCGCCCACTTTTTTGTCGAACGGCTGCCTTCGGAGGGGCGGCCCCAGCCCTGTCTGATCGAGGTACCCGTATGAATGTCTATGACGCCGACCACGTCCGCAACATTGCCCTTGTAGGGCACCAGGGGAGCGGCAAGACGACGCTCTCCGAAGCGATGCTCTTCAGCGCCGGCGCGATCTCGCGCATGGGCACCGTCGAAGAAGGCTCGACCGTGAGCGACTTCCACGACTCGGAGCACGAGCGCGGGATGTCGATCTTCTCGGCGCTCCTCCACGCAGAGTGGAAAGGCTATAAGATCAACATCCTCGACACGCCCGGCTACCTCGACTTCGCGGGTGAGGTCGTGGCGTCGCTGAAAGTCGCTGACACCGCGCTCTTCGTGCTCGACGCGACCGAGGGCGTGCAGGTCGGCACCGAGCTTGGGTGGACCTACTGCGAGATGACGGAGACACCCGCCATGTTCGTCCTCAACAAGCTCGACGAGGAGGGGTCCGACTTCGAGACCGCGCTCGCGCAGGTGCAGGAGCGCTACGGCCGCGCCGCCACGCCGGTCCAGATCCCAGGCGGCAAGGGCACCCGCACCATCATCGATGTGCTCCTGATGAAGCAGATCCGCTTCGGCGACGACGGCAAGGCGCACTTCGAGGAGATCGCCGACGTCTACCGCGACCGCGCCGACGAACTGCACAACGAACTCATCGAGAACATCGCGGAGAACGACGAGGGGCTGATGGACCTCTATTTCGAGCACGGCACGCTCACCGAAGACCAGATGCGCCAAGGCCTCCGCGCCGCGATGATCGAGCGCAGCCTCTTCCCGATCTTCCTCACCGTCGCCACCGAGAACATCGGCGTGACACGGCTGATGAGCTTCATCGACAACGTGGTGCCCAGCCCGAAGATGATGCCCACGCCGCAGATGGACAGCGGCACCGTGGTGGCAGACCCCAGCGGCGATCCGGTCGCGTTCGTCTACAAGACGGAGGCGCAGGCGCACGTCGGCGAATACAGCTACTTCCGCGTCTACCAGGGCACGCTGGAGCAGGGCCTCGACCTCGAAAACGCCCACAATGGTGGCACCGAGCGCCTCGGCGCGCTCTACGCGATCAACGGCAAGGACCGCGACGGTGTGAAGCAGCTCGTGGCGGGCGACATCGGCGCGACGGTCAAGCTCAAGGACACCGCCACCAACGACACGCTGCACCTCAAGGGCTCCGACGCCGTCGTGACGCCAATCGAGTTCCCGGAGCCGCGCTACCGCGTCGCCGTGCGCGCGTCCACCTCGGGCGAGGAGGACAAGCTGGCGCAGGGCCTCCACCAACTCGTCAAGGAAGACCCGTCGCTGCACGTTGAGCACGACCCGCACCTGAGCCAGATCACGCTCGCCGGGCAGGGCGAGATGCACCTCAAGGTGGCGCAGTACATCCTCGACCACCGCGCAGGCGTGCACGTCGACTACGACCAGCCGAAAGTCTCCTACCGCGAGACGGTGCGGGGGCGCTCGCGCTCGTCGTACCGCCACAAGAAGCAGTCGGGCGGGGCCGGGCAGTTCGCCGACATCTCGATCATGGTCGAGCCGCTCACGGACACGTTCGACGTGCCCGAGGACATGAAGCAGCGCGGCGAGCACATGATGGAGACCGACTGGGGCGCGCATATCCACTTCGTCGACGCGATCGTCGGCGGCGTGATCGACATGCAGCGCTTCTTCGGCGCGATCCAGAAGGGCGTCGCCGACGCGCTCAAGGAGGGGCCGATCGCGGGCTACCCCGTGGGCAACGTCCGCGTGGTCGTCTACGACGGCGGCATGCACTCCGTCGACTCGAACGAGAACGCCTTCAAGACGGCGGCCAAGCAGGCCTTCCGTATCGGCTTCCGCGAGGCGCAGCCCGCCATCCTGGAGCCCATCCAGGAGCTCGAAGTGAAGATCCCGGAGGAGTACCTCGGCGACGTGATGAGCGACCTCAACACGCGCCGCGGCCGCATCCAGGGCATGGAGGCCAACGGGCCGTTCCAGGTCATCAAGGCGCAGGTGCCGCAGGCGGAGCTCTACCGCTACTCGACCTCGCTGCGCTCGATGACGCAGGGCCGCGGCCTCCACGTCGCCCGCCCAAGCCACTACGAGGCGATGCCGCGCCACGTCCAGGACGCCATCATGGCCGAGCGCGGCGAGTTGGAAGAGGCGTAGACGCGCTCAGTGCACCCCGCTCCCTGGAGTCTCATCGCACTGCGCGTGCTGAGTGCCCCGGCTATCGTCGTGCTGGCGGTGGCCGGAGCCTCGGGGCCATGGCTCTTCGCGATCCTGCTCGTCGCTTTTCTCTCCGACGTGTTCGACGGAGTCGTGGCACGGCGGCTCGCGGCAGCGACGCCCATGCTTCGCCTCGCAGACAGCGTCGTTGATGTCGTGTTTTACATCGCGGTGGCGGTTGTCGTGGTGGACCCCGATGTGCTGGGCAGACATGCTGTCGGCTTGGGGGTGTTTGCAGCGCTTCGCGTGAGTCGGCTCATCGTCGAGTTCGACAAGTACCGGCGTATTGCGGCCTACCATATGTGGTCCGCGAAGACGTGGGGCGTGCTGCTCCTCCTCGGCTTTGCAGAGGTCTATCTCGTCGGTGCCGGAACGACGCTCTTCGCCATGGCGGTGTGGATGGGAGTCGTGACCGATGCGGAGGGCCTCGCCGCCTCGCTCATGCTGCCCGACTGGCATCACGATGTGCCGAGTGTGGTTCACGCGTGGCGTCTCCGGCAAGGAAGCGCGTGATACCCGGCGAGACGGTTACGCGCTCACGCCGTCGTCTCGCACCACATCACCACGTGCGGGCTGATGCCTTCGATGTCGAAGACCGGGCTAGCGACGTGGCAGCCGAGACTGTCGGCTCGTGACCGCCTCGAAGCCGCGTTTAGAGTTCCCCTCCGCCGCGTTCGCGAGGGCAGGCTCTGGACAGGAGGAGAACGGCCTTATAGCAGAATGCATAGACCTTAATAGCTCCCCTCCTGGACAGGAGGGGCTGGGGGGGGTCGATCATCGAGCTTCGGCCGGCAACCCCCTCTGGCTCCCCCTGACCAGGCTGACAGGGGTAGGTTTTCGCAAAACGATGTCATCCTGAGCGAGCGCAGCGAGTCGAAGGATCTATGGGCCAGCACCATAGCCCCACCTTGTCAGAGAGATACGAACAAGATCCTTCGACTTCATCCGCTGCGCGGATTG
>JBCCLD010000044.1:0-17902 GCA_039027055.1 Bacteroidota bacterium | reverse complement strand
TGGCGTTGAGAGGCCACCTAGGAAGTTCTCCCCCTGGTCAGGGGGAGCCAGAGGGGATTGCCGACCGAAGCTCGATGATCGACCACCCCCAGCCCCTCCTGTCCAGGAGGGGAGCTATCAAAGCCTCTGCGTTTCGCTATAAATCAAGTTCAGCATGACAAGATCGAAAGTTCGTAGCCATAGCTGGTATAAATAAGTCTAAATCATGCAGAGTTTCAAAGTGATTCGTGCTATGAGTTTGGTATTAAGTGCTGATTATTGGAACTAGAACGTGAGAATCAAAATCTCCACCGAAGTGCACGACATGACGTCCATGATTGATGGTGGTGTCCTTCTTGAAGATGGGTGCATGAACAATATCTGCACCGGAAATGATCAGGCGCAGAGTTGATCCTTTCTCAAAAAAGGTGCTGCTTGGACAGAATGCGAGTTCAAGCGGCACGATCTCCCCAGGCTGCAGTGGTTCGTTTCGCGCAGCCGCCAGGACCGGGTGAAAAGGCCGCGACTCCTGCTGGTTCAACTCGCGTAGCGCGGCGCGACCATAGCCACGCGTCACCATGTCTTGATCCTGACCTACGGAGCCGTAGAAGCGCACGGTTTGCCCTTCGGCATCGAGCTTGTCGATGAAGCAGCACAAGACCATGTCATCAGGAGGCGTAGGTTGGCCCGCACCACCACGGGATTCGACCCACACCTTCAGCTTGATGTAGCCGATAACCTCGGTGTCTTCAGAAAAGGTGTAATCGAATGTGATCTTACCCGTAGAGCCGTCATAGACTGCTTCCTGTTCATCACTCTGTGGCGCAGTCGCAAGACTTCGGTCTTGAGCGAGATGAAGCGGTTGGTACGTTGTGTCCTTCAATGGCCAACTAGACGTCCATCGTACCTCTTTGACGACGTCACGACGTTGGCGAATTTCAATTCGTGCGGACGGGAGACTATCAAACTGGTTGGGCTTGTTCTTTAGGAACCGATCCATGAAGTCTTTTTGTAGGGCCAAGCTTTCCGGTTTATAGAACTCGGTCCACTTTCCACTGCGGTGCGTGTACACCCATTTTTCCTGAGACTGCGCTTTTTCGTAGGCTCGGAAGGAGCCAAACGTATGCAACTCATGGTCGGAGAAGGATGCACACACTAACATGGGCACCCGGATGTTTTCCAGGGGTGGCGCTTTTGCCTTCCAGTACTCGTCGTAAAACGGATGCGCGCGCAGCGCTTCTAACGGAATGGCCTCTTCCGTTTCAAGGTACTCCGCGAGCGAGTTGTTCATGGAGTCCTTGACCTCGGTATGCCACCAGAAGTTGAGGAAACCAACGTCAGGAACCCCGCCGCGACATGCAAGATCATGATAGAGGTCAGATACCCCCTCCCAGGGACTGATGCATTTCAAGGCCTCCGGTGCGTCTTCGCCATCCGGTAGGGCAGCGGCGAGATATTGGCTGATACAGAGGAAACTCACACCGCAGAGGCCGACGTTGCCGTCGCACCAATCTTGCGCTCCGACCCACGCAATCGCCTCTCGAAAACTCATGCCTTGGTGGTGCGTCATGACCGAGGCCGGGCCCCCGCTGTTGGCAAAACCCGGCAGGTTGAGGTTCACGAGCGTGTATCCCGCGGGTACCCAAAAATTGGGGTCTGGGCTTTCCCAGCTTGTCAACGTGGAAAAGCGCGGCGTTCCGCCAGACTGGGGTAGCAGGCGATACTGCTGTGGTGGGCCGCCGAACGGTGTTCCACCCAGGTCAGGAATGTGGTGGTTGTCGTACGGATGGGCGCACATCACGACCGGGTCGGATTGATCCGCGGACCTGCGTGATCGGGAGTGAAAGACGTTCGCCGTGAGCGAATAGCCTTCAGACATCGGAATTTCAACATCGTAGTGTGCAACGAGGTCTGGGTCTGGGTCGACTAGCTCGCATTGTGGACGAAACAACTGCCCACGAGCAATGGCGCTGCGCAGTACTGGCCAGGCGGCCTTGAGTGTTTTTAGCTTGCTCGACATAGAGTATCCCAAGAGTAATGTTGTCAGTGACAACATAGAATAGAATGCTGGCATTGTCAACATGAAGCACACGACCAAGAATCCAACACCGTATCACCATGGTGATCTGCGCCGCGCGTTGATTGATCGAGCAATCGAGGTCGTAGAGACTGAGGGAGTTGAAGCGGTAAGCCTGCGCGCGTTGGCACGGGACATCGGGGTCAGCCACGCTGCGCCAATACGGCACTTCCCGACTCGCTCAGCCCTGCTCGCAGCGATCGCGAAGCGAGGGATCACGACGCTCTTGGCCTCGGCGGGGCAGCGCGCTAACGAGCACGGCATGAGTAGTCTGGAGAAGCTGCGCTCCATGGCGGAGGGATACGTTGCCTGGGCGGCAGAATACCCTGCCCACCACATGCTCATCCGCAACCAGGACGTGATGCGCCATGCGGATGACGAACTCCACCGGGAGGCTAACGCTTACGCTCGCCTCCACGAAGAGCTCATTCGACAGGCACAAGCTGAAGGGTGGAGGAGCGACCAAAACACACATACGTTGTTTGTTGAGATCACAGCTCTTACGTCAGGATTAGCCCTGGTTGCCTCGGACCCCATCTACAGGACCGTGCTTCCAGGACAGCTTCACGCGAAGGAGGTCGGGAGCATACTAGGTCGGTTCTTTTCAGAGGCCTGATGCCGTTTGCAGAAACTGGCAGTGCAAACTCCCCTTGCAGCCACCCCCCGCAGAGCTCGCGCTCGCGAGGGTGAGGGCGGCGACCCATGCGATGCTGCGTAGGGATCCCAGATGGGCTCGAAGTCAACCTCCACGCAGCCGAGCTGTGGGATCGTCACGGTGTACGTCGAGACGAACAGCACCCCGAGCAGCACCACGTGGTATGCGCCGGTGACGAGCAGGCCCTCCCGGCCTCCGAGACGTGTGGTTTGGCGTATAGGGAGAAGAGCAGATGTGCGTTATGTGCGTCTAGCCCTCCCGCGCTAGCCCTCCCGCGCTAGCCCTCCCGGGCTGGCGCTCAGCGCGCGAAGCGGGGCTGCTCCAGCGTCAGCAGCACCTTGCCGCGGCGCCCTGGTCGTGCTTGGTGGGCGAGCGCACCGGCAATCTCGGCGAGGTCGTAGGTGCCCGCCACGGGCAGCGTGAGGACGCCCTGCGCGATAAGGTCGGCGAGGTGGACCAGCGCGGCCTGGCTCACCGCGCGCGGAGCCGTCGCGAACCAGCGCGTGCGCCAGACGCCTCGCACGGTGAGCCGTCGGAAGATGACGCGCCCGACGTCGAGTGGGAGCGGCCGCCCGCTGAGCACGCCGTACGACAGCAGCACGCCTCCCTCGCCCAGCGCCGACGCGACGAGTGCCCCCGTTGCGCCACCGACGGCGTCGATGCCGAGGCGTATCGAGGCACCGCCCGTCGCCGCGCGGATCTGCGCCCGGGCGGCTCGGCCATCGAACTCGTCCCCCACTACGATCACCGCGTCAGCTCCGAGGCGTTCGAGCAAGGCCACGTCCGACGCCCGCCGCACGAGGCTGACGCTGCGTGCCCCCACGTGCCGAGCAAGCTGCACGACGAGCCGCCCTACCGTCGTCGCCCCCGCCGACTGCACGAGCCACGCACCCTCCGGCAACACGCCGCGGTGCTGCCGACCGACCTGGTCCACGAGCAGCCACGCCGTCAGCGGGTTGACGAACAGCTGCGCCGCCGCCTCGTCGGGGAGGCCCTCAGGCACGGCGAGGAGGTCGCGCGGATGCGCGACGAGGTGCGTCTGCCACGTCGGTCCCGCGTCGAGCGGCACGACGCGTTGCCCGAGCGCTTCCTCCGGCACGCCCGCGCCGAGCCGGTCCACGACGCCGACGCCCTCGTGCCCAGCCACAGCGGGAAGATCCGGCGCGGTGCCGTAGCGCCCGCGCACTTCGAGCAGGTCGGCCGGGTTGATGGGGCGGTGCGTGAGCCGGACGCGGACGTCGCCGGGGCCCGGCTCTGGATCGGGTAGCGTGTCGAGACGCAGTACCTCAGCGGGGCGGCCGGTCGTGTGAAAGCGAAGGGCGCGCATGGGCGAGTGGTTCAGTTCTTCGGGCGTTCAGCTCTTCAGGGAGGCCGTGTGTGTAAGCAAGCTCGTGCTGCGTGCCTCCGCTTGACAACGTCGTCATGTCTAGGTTCGCTATTCTCACCCACACCCTCACACCCCGCCACCTCCGGCCATGCCCGTCCGCCGTGCCACGGCTGCTGACGCCGACACGCTCCACGACCTCGTCTGCGCGCTCGCGGACTATGAGAAGCTGCGCCACGAGGTGGTCGCCACGGCAGACGATCTGCGCGCAAGACTCGTCCCGGATGCGTCGCCCCCGCTCTACGCGCTCCTCGCCGAGGACGACGCTGGACAGCCGGTCGGCTTTGCGATCTATTTCGCGATCTACTCGACCTTCCGGGGCAACTGGGGGCTCTACCTCGAAGACCTCTACGTCTGCCCTGAGGCGCGCGGCCAGGGCCATGGCTACGCGCTGCTCCGAGCTGTCGCGCAGGACGCCGTCGCCCGAGGCGCGCACCGCCTGGAGTGGCAGGTCCTCGACTGGAACCAACTGGCGCTCGACTTCTACGAGCGCCTCGGCGCCAAGCCCATGAGCGACTGGGTCACGATGCGCCTCACCGGCAACGCCCTGCGGGATTTAGGATGGTAGATGGTTGATTTACGATTCGATTCAGATACAACCCTCAATCGTAGACCCCCAGTCATAAATCGGCCTTCGAACATCACCAATCATCCATGCGCACTATCGTTCTCATCCCCGCCTTCAACGAGGCTCGCTCCATCGGCAAAGTCATCGGCGATCTGCCGACCGACCGCGTGGACGAGGTGGTGGTGATCAACAACGCCTCGACGGACGAGACGGAAGCCAACGCGCAGGCGGCAGGCGCGACGGTGGTACGCGAGGACCGGCGTGGCTACGGCTCGGCGTGCCTGCGCGGGCTCGCCTACGTCGAGGCGCTCCCCGACGACGCCAAGCCCGACGTGGTCGTCTTCCTCGACGGTGACTATTCGGACCACCCCGACGAGCTCCCGCAGCTGCTCGCGCCCATCGAGCGCGACGAGGCCGACCTCGTGATCGGCTCGCGGATGGCGGGCCGCAAGCACGACCTGGTCGAGCCCGGCGCGATGCTGCCGCAGGCACTCTTCGGCAACCGGCTCGCCTGCGGGCTGATGCGCGTGATCTGGGGCGGGCGCTTCACTGACCTCGGCCCTTTTCGAGCCATCCGCCGCGACGCCCTCGACGCGCTCAACATGGAGGACACGACCTACGGCTGGACTGTCGAGATGCAGATCAAGGCGCTGCGGCAGGGCCTCCGCTGCACCGAGGTACCCGTCAGCTACCGCCGCCGGATCGGCGTCTCGAAGATCACCGGCACCCTGCGCGGCACCGTCGGCGCGTCGTACAAGATCCTGGCGACGATCGGGAAGTACGCCGTGCGCTGAAGCGTGGGCGCCTACGAGGAGCCCGCCGTAGGAGGGCGTTTGGCGGCCGTGTCAGGCATCGGGGTTCTCGCCGCACACGCGGCCTGCCCGCACCATGAAGAGGCCGGCCGAGGTGGCGTCCTCGAAGGATAGCTGTCCTCTCATCCGGCCCGTCGCAGTCTCGTCTTCGTTCAAGGTCGCGATGACGAACGTGCGGGCGGTCTCGGAAAGCTCGGCCTCGGAGAGCCGGTCGGCGCACCGGCACAGCTCGCGGTTCCATTCGAGCGCGCGGAGGCAGGCCGCCACGAAGTCGGACTCTGTCTCGGCTGAGCTTGACTGGGACGAAGCGGGCTCGGCCGAGGCCGCTGCTGCAGCCTCGGCGGCAGCAGGAGCGGATTCTGACTCGGAACTACAGCGGGCACCCATCAGCGGAAGCATCAAGAGAAGCGCGAGCGCGGCGCGGAGCATCGGCGTGGGACGGTGGGAAGAGCGCATGGTCCTGGGTCTCGGTTTCATGGCAGGGACTACGGGGTGAATCGGATGGGGAGCGGTGGCCAGTCGGTGGCCCCCTCGGAGGCCTCGGCGCCGACCTGGCCCTGGCTCGACAGGCCCCAGCCCCAGAGCGTGCCGTCCTCGCTGAGCGCGAACGCGTGGCGGTGCCCGGCCTCGATCTGCGCGATAGAGGCGAGGTCCGGTACCCGGCGGATGCGGTGAGCAGGCGTCTCGTAGCCCGGCGACCCGGTGATGGTGCCCCACATCCAGGCGCTCCCATCGGACGTGAGCGCGAGGCTAAACTCCCTACCTGCCGCAACGGCCACTACACTGGAGAGGCCTTCGATCTGGAACGGCTCCGCGAACGTCCCAGCGTGGTCCTCTTCGCCGAGGGCACCTCCTCGATTCGAACCCCAGCCCCACACGGTGCTGTCGCTGCGCACGACGAGGACGTGCTCGCCGCCTGCCGCAATCGCGATGACCTCGTCGATGGCGGGCTCGACGGGCACGTCGGAGAACATCTTGCTGGCGGATGCGCGGGAAACGACCCCAGACACCGCGCCAGCGATACGGCCCGTGATCGATCTCGTGGTCGAGGCCGTGCTGGAGATTCCGGACACACCTAGGGTATTGGCGTTGTTCATGCCCCAGGTGCGAACGGTCCCGTCCGCCATGAGCACGAGGCTGTAGCCCCCGCCGACGCCGATCGCGACGGCCTGATCGATCCCAGGGACCATGACCGGTTCCACCTGCACGAGCGGGGTCGCGCCCGTCCCCAACTGTCCCGACTCACCGGCACCCCAGGTCATCAGCGTGCCGTCGGCCAGCAGGGCTAGCGTCGTCGACCCCCACGAGGCGAGGTCCTTGAGCTCGGGGAAGGAACGAGGCGTGAAGCGCGGCTCGTCGCCCGTCGGGCCATAGCCGAGGTAGCCCTTGTGGTTATAGCCGGTGCTCCAGAGCGTGTCGCGTTCGGGGCGGTCGGCGTAGACGTAGGTGATCGAGCCGCCCGCAGCCACGAGGTCCCCCCAGACGCCGTCCACGCGGCGCGGGAGCCAGTAGTCGTCGATCGTGACCTCGCGTCCGAGCTGACCATTGCCGCTCAGGCCCCACGTCCACACGCTCCCATCGTCGAGCACTGCGACGGAGTGCTGCTCGCCCGCAGCGATGTCGACGACGTGTCGCATGGACATCGGCTCTGCAGGCCCCACGTCCTGGTGAGCGGGAACGGATTCGGAGGGATGCGCCACGGGTCCGTTCTGCGCGGCCACGATGCCGCAGATGCCGAGCGTGAAGACGAGGAGGCTGAGCCGGAGGTGAGGGAGGCGCATGGGATCGCAGGGTTGGTCTGGAGAGGAAGAGCGGGCGCTGAGAGGCGGCCTGGCGTCACGGGGAGCGAATGGGGATAGTGCGGTCCTCCTCTGCAGCGACCTCGAACACGATGGGGGCGTAGTCCCCTGGCCAACCGACCACGTTGTAGGTGCCGGGCGTCAGCGGCACCCGCACGCCGGACTGCAGCGTGCGTGCGCGCCGCCCCTCGCCGCGCCCAACAAACACGCGCCGGTCGTCGTCCCGCGAGCCGTCCGCGCGCTCGTAGACGAACGTCACGAACCCGACGGGCACCACGATCTCGATGTGCTGCCGATCCGGGGTGGGTGGCACCACCACGCCGCGCTCGACGTGGGGGATGAGGTCGTTTTCGAGATGGACGTCGTAGGTGCCTGGGCGGATGTCGGCGCCGTTGCTGGTGTGGACATCGTAGCGCTTCTCGCCGTCCCGCCAGAGGTCGAAGTTGCCCCGCAGCCGTACGTCGGACGCGCCGGCGAGCATGCTGAACCGTGCTCGGACGGTCGCGAGGGCCTCGAAGCGGAGCGTCTTGTGCTCGCCCGCCGCAAACGTCTCCGTCAGTTCGAGCGCGTTGTCTTGGTTGAGTTGCGTCCGGAAGGTGTAGCTGCCTTCGTCGAGATAGACCGTATCGAACGAGCGAAAGGTGAAGGCCTCGGTGTTGCCCAGGTCGGTGTTGCCCAGGTCGGTGTTGCCCAGGTCGGTGTTGCCCAGGTAGGCGTAGATGAGCGCGCCCCGGCGCTCCTCGCCGTCCTCGATGAAGACCGCGTCGACGGACGGAGGCACGGCCACCTCAACCTCCACGACCGTGTCTTCGGTGGCGCTCGTAGTGAGCGGGCGCGTCACCGGGCGGTAGAGCGTGCCGTTCTGCGTCCGCACGCCCACCACGAGGTCGTACGTGCCCGCCTCGACCACATGGCGCCCGTCGCTGGAGACAGCGAAGCGCTCGGCCCCGTCCTGCATCAGGTGGCCTTCCACCAGCAAGTCGTTGCCGTCTTCGTCGACGCCGCGCAGGGTGAGCGTAACCGAGCCTGCGTCGATGGCGATGCCTGCTTGCTCGCCCGTCACCACCTCCTCGCGGATCTGCGACAGCTCCTCGGCTAGCTCCGCCGCCGACCCCGCGTCGCGATACTCGGTGCCTGCGGCCTCCGCGATGCACTGCAGCGCTGCCTGCTCCTGCGCCTCGACGCCGAAGCCGACGATGTGCACGTTGATGTCGATGTCCTGCTCTCGCCACGCCCGAACGAGCGCGCAGGGGTCCTCATCGCACGTCTCGTTGCCGTCGGTGATGAGGATGATCTCGCCGGCGCGCCCGTCGAGGTCGGCGAGGGCCTGGCGGAGGCTGTAGGCGATGGGCGTCATGCCGAGCGGGCTGAGCGCCTGCACGAACGCTTCGACCTGCGGCACGACGGTCTCCGCCGAGCCCAGCGGCACCACGAGTTCAGAGTCCCGGCAGTCGCGCCGTTCGCGGTGGCCGTAGACGCGCAGTGCGAGGTCGGCCGCGCCAAAGTCCTGCGCCACGAAGTCCTGGAGCACCGTCTTGGCGACGGCGACCTTGCGCGACGCGTCGGGCAGTTCTCCCCACATCGACCCCGAGCCGTCCATGATGAGGTAGATGGCGCGGGCGTCCAGCGTCGCGGGAGCCGGGGTCTGCGCGGTGGCCGTCGAGCCGGCCCATAGACCGATCAGCACAGCCAGCGGAGCGAGCGTACGTCGGAGCATGGTGGTCGCGTGGATGAGCGTGAGCGGGCCGCACGCGGGGCGCGTGCTCGCGTCGGTGTTGGGGAGCGGTCACCAAGAGATGGGACAATCCGGCGCGCGGAGGCTCACCGCCCAGCTGGCTGGATTGACCGCTTCGATCCCAACAGCTATGTTTCCAGTCCCCTGGCCTCTCTCCCAGCACAATGCCCCCACCGACGGCTCCGGAAGTCACGCAGCTCCTGCACCAGTGGCAGGAGGGCGACGAGGCAGCCCTCGACCGCCTCCTCCCGCTGGTCTATGACGAGCTGCGACGGCAGGCACACCACCACATGCGGCAGGAGCGCAGCGGACACACGCTCAACACGACGGCGCTCGTCCACGAGGCTTTTCTGAACCTCGCCGCCGACGTGCCGGGACCGCTCGAGAACCGCGCGCACTTCTTCGCGATCGCGTCGCGGGTGATGCGACGCGTGCTGATCTGGTACGCGCGGAAGCGCAACGCGGCCAAGCGAGGCGGCGGCCGGCCCGCTCTCTCGCTCGACGAAGCCATGCTCCTCGCCGATGCCCGCGTCGATGACCTCCTGGCCCTCGACGCCGCGCTCGAACGCCTCGACCAGCTCGACCCGCGCCTCTGCCGGGTCGTGGAGTGTCGCTACTTCGGCGGGCTGGGCGTGGACGAGACGGCCACGGCGCTCGGGATCTCGCCAGCAACCGTCAAGCGGGATTGGCAGACCGCGCGGGCCTGGCTGCGGCGCGCCCTGCACGATGCCCCCACGGTGGGTGAGCCACCATCGGCCGAGGATGCACAGTAGAGGGCAACCACACCCTGGGATCGTACAGCTAGCCCATGGACACGCAACGCTGGCAGCAGGTGAAAGCCCTCTTCGAGGCGGCCGTCGGTCGCCCGGGTGCGGAGCGTGCGGCCTTCTTGGACGAGGCCTGCGGGGACCCAGCCCTGCGCGCGGAGGTGGAAGGCCTCCTCGACGCGCACGACGACGAGACACCGTTTCTCGATACCCCCGTTGCCCCAACGGTATGGACGCTGCTGGACCAGCCGCTGCCGCTGGAGGCGGGAACGCGCCTGGGACCCTACCGGCTGCTCCACCTCATCGGCGAGGGCGGCATGGGCGTGGTCTACCTCGCGGAGCGGGCCGACGGGCAGTTTGAGCGGCAGGTCGCCATCAAGCTTGTCCGGCTGGCCAGCGCCGAGCGGGGGCTCGTTCGCCGCTTCGAGGCCGAGCGCCGCCTGCTCGCCTCGCTCGACCACCCCGGCATCGCGCGGCTCCTGGATGGCGGCCTGACGCCTTCTTTTCCCGGCGCGCCCAGCGGCTTGCCGTACCTCGTGATGGAGGTCGTCGAGGGCGCGCCGCTCACGGTCTATGCAGACCAGCAGCAGCTGTCGGTCCACGAGCGGCTCGTGCTCTTCCGCCACGTGTGCGACGCCGTCCAGTACGCCCACCAAAACCTGATCGTCCACAGCGACCTCAAGCCGTCTAACATCCTGGTGACGCCGGAGGGGCAGGTGAAGCTGCTCGACTTTGGCATCGCCAAGCTGCTCGCGGAGGAAGCCGCGTCCGACAGCCAGGGCGACGGTACGGCTGTTCGGGCGATGACGCCGACGTACGCGGCCCCTGAGCAGCTTCGAGGCGCGTCCCTCACCACGGCCACCGACGTCTACGCGCTCGGTCTACTGCTCTGCGAACTGCTCACGGGGCGCCGGCCGTATGACGTGCAAGGCCTGACGCCGGCCGACGTGGAGCGGCTCGTGTGCCGGGAGGCGGCGCCGCGCCTCAGCGAGATCGTCGCGCAGCAACCGGGCGAGAGGCCTTCCTCGGATGAATCGTCGCTGTCCGACCTTGCACGGCAGCGCCGCACAACGCCTCAAGGGCTTCGCCGTAGCCTCCGAGGAGACCTCGACGCGGTCGTGGCGAAGGCGCTGCAGAAAGACCCCGCGCAGCGCTACGCCTTCGCCGCGCAACTGGACGACGAACTCGGGCGCCACCTGCTACGCCTGCCCGTCCGGGCTCGGCCCGCCACCCCGGCCTATCGCACGGCTGCGTTCGTTCGGCGGCACGCGGTGGGGGTTGGCACCTCGGTGCTGATCTTGCTGGCGTTGCTGGGCGGCATCGTCGCCACCACGCACCAGGCGCGCATCGCCGAGCGGCGGTTCGATAGCCTGCGCGCGCTCTCCAACACGCTCCTCTCCGAGGTGCACGACGGCATCCGCGACCTGCCGGGGGCGACGCCCGCCCGACGGACGCTCGTCGCCAGCGCCCTCGCCTACCTGGACGACCTCTACCGCGAGGGCCGCACGGACCCCGCGCTGCAGTTCGACCTTGCCGAGGCCTACGCGCAGGTTGGCGAGGTGCAGGGGCATCCTCACTACACAAACCTCGGCGACCTAGAGGGCGCGCTGGAGAGCTATCGCCGCGCCTTTGAGCTCCGCGCGGCCCTGTGGCGCCGGGACTCGACCGACGCGCGCGTCCGCCTTGCGCTGGCCGACAGCTACGGCCACCTGGCCGCGGTGGTCGAGTGGCGCGGCGGCGACGAGGACGTAGCCGCCATGCGCTATCGGGCCCTCGACCTCCTCGACCCCCTCGTCGCATCCCCATCCCCAGACCTGGACGCCTTGCACGTCCAGGCACGCATCCAGAGCGAGCACGGCTGGGAGCTCGTGTTCGACGGCCAGCACGACGAGGGGCTCGCCGCGGTCGACGCGGCCATTGATGTGCTGGAAGGTCTCCTGCGCGACGCCCCTGCCGATCTTGCGCTCGCCCTCCACCTCTGGCGCGCCTACTCCTACCGCGCCGACGGCCTCAGTTTCTCCGGCCAGAGCGAGGCGCTCTTTACCCTCATGGACACACGAGGCCTCCCCCTGCTCCACCGCCTCGAAGCGGTGCACCCGAACCATTCGCGTGTGCAGTATGGGCTCCACATCGCATACGGATACCTGGGGCAGGCCCAGGGCCGCCTCGGCCTGCGTGACGACGACCAAGCTCCGGCCTCCATCCGCCGGTCGCTGGCCTACGCCGATGCCATGGTGCGGATCGACCCGACCAACCAGAAGGGCGAGGAAGCCCAGTCGCGCGCGCTCTCGGCGCTCTCCCGCGTCTACGCCAACCGTGGCCGCACCGACGACGCCCTTGCGGCGCTCCGGCGCTCGCTCGCGATCGCCCAGCGGCGCTACGACGCCGACCCGGACAACGTCGAGGCGGCGAACCGAGTGGCGCTCCTCCACCGCTCGATGTGCCGCGTGTTCGTGCGCGCCGACCGGCTGCCGGAGGCGCTGCCGTCGTGCGCGTCCGCCATCCGGCTGCAGGAGACGATCTCGCACGAGACCACCTCCCTCGTCTACCTCGGCAACCTGGGCTCGGCCTATGGCCACACCGCCCGCATCCACCGTACCCTGGCGGAGCGCGCGGCGAGCGCCGACGTACGCGCCACGCATCGCGCCGAGGCGCTTCGGTGGTACCGGCTTGGCGTGGAGACGCTGCGGACGGTCAAGGCGCAGCATGGTGACGGCGCCAACGAGAGCCGCGCCTGGGAGGTGAATCCGGATTCGCTCGCCGCCGAGTACGCGTCGTTCCAGCGCGGGGCCTGACGACTCGCTCAGATTGGGATTCCGCATCGCAGGCGAACGACTCGGGGAACCGATCCGGTGCCGCGTGCGACATGAAGGCCCCCATCTCCGGTCACACGCTCTCCCTCGCCATGCGTACTGCTTACGTCACCGGCGCCGCTTCCGGCATCGGCCGCGCCACCGCCCATCGCCTTGCCACCGATGGCTTCGCTGTGTTCGCTACCGACATCGACGAGGCGGGCGGGATCGAGACGGTCGCGCAGATCGAGGCCGCAGGCGGCACCGCCTCGTTCGTCCGCTGCGACGTGACGAACGCCGACGCCTGCCGAGCGCTCGTCGCGCAGATCCTCGACGCGCACGGGCGGCTGGACGTGGCGGTGCACAACGCCGGCATCGAGGGGCCCGTGCTGCCGCTGGCGGCCCTCGACCCAGACGCCTTTCGGCAGGTGTTCGAGGTCAACGTGATGGGCGTCGTCCACGGGATGCAGGCCGCCCTCGGGACGATGGTGGAGGCGGGGCAGGGTAGCATCGTCAACGTGGCGAGCGTGGCGGGGCTGAACGGCTTTCCCTTCCACGCGCCCTATGCCACGAGCAAGCACGCGGTCGTCGGGCTGACACGGACGGCAGCGCTGGAGGTCGCGCGGACGGGCGTGCGGGTCAACGCCGTCTGCCCGGGCTTCACCGACACGCCGATGGTGGACGACGGCCTCCAGAAGATGGGCCAGACGCTGGAGCAGCTCACGAGGCGCATCCCCGCGCGCCGCCTCGGCCACCCCGATGAGGTCGCCGCCGCCATCGCCTACCTCGCCTCGGCGGCGGCGGCCTACGTCACCGGCCACGCCCTCGCGCTCGACGGCGGCCTCGACGCCGGATAGCGAGACGGAGTGTGGTTGCGATCAGCGGGCCCGTAGGAGCTTGCCTGTCACGGTGCGCCCGCCTGCGGTGAGCCGGTAGACGTAGAGCCCCGCCGCGAGGTCGTGGCCGTCGAGGTGCACCTCGTGCGTGCCTGCGTCGAGCGTGCCGGTGATCGGCTGTGCCACGCGCCGCCCGAGGAGGTCGTAGACCGCGAGGTCGAGGCGCTGCGCCTGTCCTAGCGTGACCCGGAAGACGGCCGCCGCTGTGAACGGATTCGGATAGGCATCAACCAGCACGGCGTTGCTCGCAATGCCCTCTGCTTCGGCGTTCGAGCGCTGCGCGGCCTCGGGATCGAGCGTAACGAAGTCGCCGGTGGGCCAGACGAGGTAGGCCACCGTCTCCGCGCCGTGGTTGAGTCCGCCTCGTAGGCAGCGGCTGAAGAAGGCGAAGTAGGCATCGGAGCAGTCCGTGAGCACGCGCACCCGCACGCGCCCGTCCCCGCCGCCGCGCGACGGCTCCAGGTCGCGGGTCCCGACGACCGCCGGAGCCGCGTCGTTGCGCGTCTGCACCGCGGCGAGGACCAGCGGCGTTTCGGCGTAGGCCCGGTCGAACGAGATCGCCGTCCACTTGTGAGAGACCGGCCTCGGGGCAAAGCCCGCCTCGCCGTCGCTCTCCGGGCCCGGCGCGAACGCGACCCAGGCTACCCTCTCGCCTGTCGGACCGTCCGCGTAGACCACCGCGTCGTCCAGGCGCAGGACGAACTGCGTCGCCGTCACGTCGGTGACGCGAGCCACGACGGCGCGGGGGCCCTCGTCCGTGGTCACCTGCGCGAACACCACCGGTGTGCGCCCCGCGTCCGCGAAGGCAGGGTCGAGCGTCACGGCCGCGGCAGACCCATCGATATCCTGCGCGTAGCCCGCCTGCACGAGCGTCCCGTCGGCGAGGCCGTGCGTCCCGGCGTCCATGACGAGCACGGGGAGCGCGGCGCTGTAGGTCACCACACCGTCACGGTAGTCCCACTCGTCGATCTGGTAGGCGAAGCCGTCCGGCGTCACGGCGCGGACCCGGGTGGTGATCTCGTTGGTGAGCCCCTGCGGCGTCGGCATCACGACGACCGGGTCGGCGAAGTCCGCGTCGAGGGTGTACGAAAACCAAGCCTCGGGTCCTGTCTGCTGCCCCACGTCGAGCAGGAACGCCTGGCCGACGACGCGCTCGCCCGTCGGTGGGGGAGGAGGCGGCGGCGGCGGTGGGGGCGGAGGGGGAGGCGGGGCACCGCCATCGCAGCGCGTGCGCGTGACCGCGGCGAGAAACGTCGGGTCGGTGAGCGCACGCGGATTGGCCCCGACGAGGTCGTCGCAGACGGGGCTATAGTCATCGAACGTCAGCCCAGCCGCCCCCGGAGCGCTCGTCGGGAGCGAGGCATAGAGGTCGGCGAGCGGCTGGCTGAGCGTGTCCGAGGCCACGCGGGTGGGGTCCTCCCCCGCGTTCACTGCCACGTTGGGCGCGCCCGTGACGGTCAACTCGGTTTCCGCATCGGCTACCTCTGCGAGGGCGAAGGGTGGGTCCTCGTCGGCGCGCCACACCGCGAAGAACGGCGCGCGGAACGTGGCCCCGTCGCTCGGGAGCGTCCGGATGGCGTTGTTGCCGAACTCGTTGGTCAGCGCCTGCGCCCGCGTGCCGTCGAAGCGCGTATCCCCGCCGAGGTGCTCCTCGACCTGCACCTCGTAGCCCTCGCCGAGCGGGATGAGGCTCTGGTCGAGGCCGTTGTCGACGACGAGGTTGTTGAAGACGTAGGTGCGCAGCCCGGCATAGCGCTGCGTCGCGAAGGGGTCGTCGGTGAACGGGGGCGTGCCGGGGTAGTCCTGGGCGAACGTGGCGGCGTCGCGGCCGGCTTGGTAGCCGATGTGGCCGTAGCGGACGTCGGCGCGGAGGTAGAGGCCGTTGCCCTCGTTGCTGCGGACGGTGTTCCAGTAGACGTAGTTGTCGCGGACGGTCTGGAGGAAGATGCCTGTGCCGGAGGCGTCGGTGCCGTCGTTGCGGATGGTGCCCGTGACCTGGTTGTGGTGGACGAGCGTGCGGTAGGTGCGGTATTCGAGGAAGACGCCCGCGTACCAGTTGTCGGCTACGGTGCACCCCTCAACCACGTTGTCACGGTTGTCGATGTCGAACCAGAGGCCGGGCCCCCGGTTGGCGCGCGCCTCAAAGCGGCGGAGGACGGTGCGCTCGGTGTTGCTGAACTTGACGCCGCCGGCCTCCCAGCCGAGGTCGTAGCCGCGCCAGTTGTTGCCGATGGCCCCACCGTCTTCGAAGAGGCAGTCCCGGCACGCCCCGCCGATGCCGAGTTGGCCGTTGTACTGCGTGCGGAGGTTGCGGAACGTGTGGCCGCGCCCGGCGAGCGGGAATCCCCCACCGGCCTCGTCGTAGGAGCCGCCATCGCCGAGTACCAGCCCGGTGCCGTTGGCATACTCGACGACGACCTCCTCGAACGTGGCCCCTTCGCTGCCCGGACAGACGGCGCCGTTCTGGGGGTAGTCGTTGGTGTGGCGGAAGACGAGGCCTCGCACGGTGAGGTCGCGGGGCGAACGGGCGTCCCCGCAGGCCTGCACGGCGTCTGGGTCGGCGGGCTGCCCAGCGCGGTTGGGCCAGAAGGCACGGCGGCGGGCGGCGTAGCGCGGGGCGCGGTCCGCGATGTCGGCGGCGCCGGCGGGCTGTGTGCCGTCGGGGTCGTAGAAGCGGACGTAGACCGTGCGCGGGGCCGTGCCCGGTCCGCCGGTCGTCTCCACGTAGAAGGTGCCGTAGATCCCGTTGTCGGGATCGGCGTAGCGCGCGTCGAGGTCCTCGGGCCGCGCCACGGGCAGGAGCAGGTGCCCGTCCCAGAGCGCCGACCCTGAGGGTTCATCGGCGAGGACGCCCGAGAGCGGGACGCCGGGGTTGAGCACCAGGAACGCCTCGCGCCGCTGCGCCGCGTCGGTGCTCGACACGATGGGGTTGAACGTGTACGAAAGCCACGGCACGCTGCGGGGCCAGTCGAAGGCCCAGACGGTCTCGCCGGGCAGCACCTGGGTGTCCCGGTACCACAGCCGCGACGGGATCACCGTCAAGGCCCCGCTCACGATCACACGCCCCGCGTCGCCGTCGGCGGCCCGGTAGGTCAGCCCGTCCTGGCTCGGAAACACCGTCTCGCGGTAGACGCCCCGCCGCACCTCGACGGTGGTGCCGGCGCTCGCCGCGTCGGTGGCCGCCTGGAGGCTCCGGAACGGGGCCGACGCGGAGCCAGTGCCCCCCGACGCGGCCTCGGCATCGACGTAGAGCACCGGCTGCGCTTGCGCAGGGACGGCGAAGGCGGCGAGGACGACGAGCACAGCCGTCAGGGCACCCCGACGGGGCGCGCGAGCGAGCGAGAGCATGACCATTCGAGGCGGATGAGAGGTGAGGGACCGGTCATGCTCCCGTAGGACCGGTCATGCCGCCGATCATACCGAGGCGGAAAGTAGCGCCCTACCCCAGAGCCTCCCGTTGCGATTACGCCGCGATTTTGGAACCCAGTCGTCCCCATATCTCGCAGTGTATTCCAGAGGGCGTGCCGGAGGTAGGCGGTGCCGGATGGCGGCCTCACGGCTAAGGCGTGTAGACATTCGGTCTGATCGGCGCTCGCAGCCCCCGTTCGCCTCTACTTCGTTCCTCTCGGCGCTCGACCCGAATGGATCGCGCGCGGTAGTGCTAAGATCGACGTGGTACGGATTCGGCGTCACGATGTCAGCAAGGCTCTGTGTTGCGTAGGGCGTGTTGCGTATCGGACCGAGGTCAACACGCCCTACGCGACACGAAACACCTCCTCGGCGATCCTGACATCGACGAACCGAAAGCGTATCACGTCCAGAGGTGATCGCGCAGAAGACCCCTTGCGCCCACACTAGTAGCTCACCACCTGCCGCGTCGCCCGGTCGAGCGCCACCCAGATGCGTACCTGGTTGTTCTTGCGCTCGACGAACGCGGATCGAGCATCCGCGATGAACACCTCATCGAGTTCTAAAATGGGCACGTCTGGGCTACTCGGTGGCATGAGGCTCCTCTTGAAGGCGGGCAGCGCTTTGGCCTTTTTTTGAGCAGGTCCATCACCGTCACGTTGCTGATGCCGAAGATGCGCCCGGTCACGGTGGCGCGGTAGCTGCCTCAGTCCGTAGCTGCCTCAGTCCTTGCACTTGTACTGGGGGGAGCCGGAGCGGTTGTGTGTCCGTTCTTGACGATGTTGGGGCTGTGGCACTTGGCGCAGGTGTGGGTGTGCTGGATCATGGCGGGGTCGTAGTTGTGGCAGAGAAGTTGGCAACCTGAGATTACCCCGCTTTGACGGACACACCCTTGTGGAAGGATTGAGCTTCGTAGTCGCACGGGCTCAGATAGCCCAGCGTGGAGTGCCGACGCTGCCGGTTGTAGAACACCTCGATGTACTCGAACACCGACGACTGCGCAGCTCGACGCGTAGCGAACCGTTCACGG
>JBCCLD010000043.1:0-17934 GCA_039027055.1 Bacteroidota bacterium | reverse complement strand
TAGTGCTCTTCGCCGACCACCTGCGGGTCGAGCAAACGCGACGTCGAGTCGAGCGGGTCGATGGCCGGGTAGATGCCGAGCGACGAGATCTGGCGGGAGAGCACCGTCGTGGCGTCGAGGTGGGCGAAGGTCGTCGCCGGGGCGGGGTCGGTGAGGTCGTCCGCCGGGACGTAGACCGCCTGGAACGACGTGATCGAGCCCTTCTTGGTCGAGGTGATGCGCTCCTGCATCTGGCCCATCTCCGTGGCGAGCGTCGGCTGGTAGCCCACGGCCGAGGGCATGCGGCCGAGCAGCGCCGACACCTCCGAGCCCGCCTGCGTGAAGCGGAAGATGTTGTCGATGAACATGAGCACGTCGCGGCCGCCGAGGTCGCGGAAGTACTCCGCGACGGTGAGGCCCGAGAGCGCCACGCGGGCGCGGGCCCCGGGCGGTTCGTTCATCTGCCCGAAGACCAGCGTTACCTGGCTGTCCTTGAGCTTCTCCATGTCCACCTTGGCGAGGTCCCAGTCGCCCTCCTCCATGGCGTGCATGAAGTCGTCGCCGTACTTGATGACGCCCGACTCGAGCATCTCGCGGAGGAGGTCGTTGCCCTCGCGCGTGCGCTCGCCGACGCCGGCGAACACCGAGAGGCCGTCGTGGGCCTTGGCGATGTTGTTGATGAGCTCCTGGATGAGGACCGTCTTGCCGACGCCCGCGCCGCCGAAGAGGCCGACCTTGCCCCCACGGGCGATCGGCTGCACGAGGTCAACGACCTTGATGCCCGTCTCCAGCATCGTGACGCTGGTGGAGAGCTCGTCGTAGGCGGGCGGCTCGGCGTGGATCGGGCGGCGGCCCTCGGCGTTGGGCTGGCGGAGGCCGTCGATGGCGTCGCCGACGACGTTGAAGAGGCGGCCGCGGATCTCGTCACCAATCGGCATGGCGATGGCCTGGCCGGTGTTCACGACCGGGGTGCCGCGGGTGAGGCCGTCGGTGGAGTCCATCGAGATGGCGCGCACGCGGCTCTCGCCGAGGTGCTGCTGCACTTCGAGGACGAGCAGGCCCGCGTCGCCGCGGTCCACGGTGAGGGCGTCGAGAATCTCGGGGACGGTGCTGTCCTGGAAGTCCACGTCCACGACGGGACCGATGACCTGGAGAACTTTGCCGGTCGTGCTCATGAGGCTACGGGGTAGAGGCAGGCTGCTGGAAGGCAGGCGATGGGGGGAAACGCGCGGCGCTTTTCGCAGGCCAGTACGCTGGAAAACGCCCATATAGTCAAGGCTACGCAAAATAGCCGCGCCTGAAATCGTGGGCGTGCGCGCTCGCCGAAGCCGGGGCGAAGTTTCGGGGAAAAGGCAGCGATCCGAGCGCCTGAGCGCTGCCGGAAAAAGCCGGAGGCTGTGATGATATCGCCCGGGAAACCGCGTAGCTCCTCCTACCACCGGCTTTGCCTCCTACCTCGACGGACCATGCTTGCTCGCCTTCTCCTCGTCGTCGCCCTGACGCTCGCCACCAGCGTAGTGCTCTCAGCGCAGACCACCTTCACCGTCACCACCACAGCCAACGACGGGCCGGGCTCCCTGCGCCAGGCCATCCTCGACGCCAACGCCAATGCTGGAGCCGATGACATTGCGTTTGCCATCCCGGGCGCGGGGCCGCACACGATCCAGCCGCAGACCGCCTTGCCTACGGTCACCGAAGCCGTCGCCATCGACGGCCTGACGCAGCCGGGGGCCGACTGCAGCACGTGGCCAGCGACGCTGCTCGTCGAGATCGATGGGGCTGCTGCACCGGCCGACGCGAACGGCTTCGTGCTCGCCGGGGACGGCGTACAGCTTCGCGGGCTCGTCGTCGGCGGGTTCACAACGGACACGCCCGCTGCGCCTGTGGGGGGGCACGGCGTCGTCATCGCCGGCAACGATGCGGGGGTGACATGCAGCTTTGCGGGCGCTGCCGTGTCTGGCGAGGGATTCAACCGCAACGGAGGCGATGGCATCCGTGTCGATGGGGCGGCCCGCACCCGCATCGGTGGGCCGCAGGTCTCGGACCGCGTGCTGGTCACGGGCAACTTCGTGGGGATCCGGGTACGCGGCGCAACGGCCGCCCAGATCCAGGGGAGCTACCTCGGGCCCTGGGCGTCGGCCACCTTCGGCTTCAACCGCCGCTTCGGCGTCCTGGTCGAGAATGGGTCAGTCGACACCGTGGTCGGAGGCGCGGAGCCCGGAGCAGGCAACCTCATCAGCGGGAATAGCAGCGACGGCGTGCGCATCGAAGGCGGGGCGACCAGAACTACGGTCGCAGGCAACGTGATCGGATTGCCTCCAGATGGGAGCTTCGTCTTCCCGAACAACTCGGATGGCATCCAGGTCGGAGCAGCTTCGGAGACGACGATCGGCGGGCTCTCGCCGGGCGAGCGCAACGTGATCTCGGGCAACGATGGCGTGGGCATCTCTCTCGACGAGGGCGCTGCGGGCACGCGCGTGCTCGGCAACCTGATCGGGACGGACCTGGCGGGCACGAGCGGGCGCGCAAACCTGCGCGGCGGGATCTTCATCGCGAACGCGTCGGGCAACAGCGTGGGCGGCACCACGCCTGGAGCCCGCAACGTGATCGCGGGCAACGAGGGGATCGGGGTCGAGATCGACGGAACGGACGGCGTTGCAACGGGCAACGTGATCGCAGGCAACTACATTGGCGTGGACGCGACGGGCCTGACGGTCCTCCGCAATTTCGACGACGGCGTCCTCCTGGAAAACGCCGCAGACAACATCATCGGCGGTGAGAGCCCCGCGGCCGGCAATGTCATCTCGGGCAATGGGGACGACGGCATCGACGTGTTCGACAGCGGGAGCGTCTCGAACCTCATCCGCCACAATCTGATCGGCGTTGGTGTGGACGGTACCACCCCCATTCCCAACGAGGAGGACGGCATCGATGTGAACGACGCCGGGGCCAATCGGCTCGAAGACAACGTCGTGGCGCACAGCGTCGAGGTCGGCATCCTGGTCAACCGGAGCGAGGGCGTCCAGATTGCACGCAACAGCACGTTCGCGAACGGGGGCCTGGGCATCGACCTCGGTGGCAACGGGGTGACGCCGAACGACGCGGGCGATGCCGACACCGGCCCCAACAACCGCCAGAACTTCCCCGACCTCGCCAGCGCCACCGGCGACGGCGTCGCCACCTTCACCGTCCGCTATGCCGTCGACACGGCCCCGGCCAACGCGGCCTACCCGCTCACGGTCGCCTTCTACCTCGCCGGCGCCGACGGGGAGGAGGGCGAGGTCTTCCTCGGCACCGACACCTATGCAGCGTCTCAAGCGCAGACCGAGCGGGAGGTGGCGTTCAACCCCGCGCAGGTCGTGCCCACCGGCTCCCGTCTCGTGGCGACGGCGACCGACGCGGACGGCAACACGAGCGAGTTCGCACCGTCGATTGCGGTCGCAGGCAGCGTGGCCAACCAAGACGCTGGGGCGGCTCCGACGACGCTTGCGCTCGACCTCGCCGGGCCGAACCCGTTCCGTCGGGCGACGACGCTCGTGCTCACGATGCCTGAGTCTGGGCCAGCGGAGGTCGCCGTCTACGATGTGCTGGGTCGCCGTGTGGCGGTGCTGCACGCCAGGCCGCTGGCTGCGGGCACGCATCGCTTTTTGCTGCAGGCCGAGGCGCTCAGCACCGGAGTCTACGTGGTGCGTGCCGAGGCGAAGGGCACCGTCGTGACGCAAGCGCTGACGGTGCTTCGCTAGCGTCACACGCCAAGTCCGAGGCGCAGGCCGCCGAGCAGCCTACGGCGGGGCATCGGCGCGCCGAAGACCTCGGCGTAGCGCTCGTCGAACACGTTGTGCACCTCCGCGAAGACGCCGAGGCGTAGCCCGTTCGCGGCGAGCGGGAGCCGCCAGTCATAGCCGCCCTTCAGGTGAGCGACGGCGTAGGACTCACCGTCGAGCCGCTCCTTCCAGAGCGCCTGCACGCCGAGCGACGCGCCGCCGAGCCGCAGCGCGACCTGCCCGCGCACGTGGTGCCGCGCGTTCGTGAGCGCGTACTTGTACGTCGCGCCCTCCACCTCGCCGTCGAGCGTGGCGTCGAGCAGCGTGTAGCCGACCGCGCCCGTCACGAAGCCCGTGCCGAGGCCGGTGCGTAGCGTGCGGCGCACCTCCGCGTCCAGGTCGAGGCCGAGCGTGGTGACGGCGAGCACGTTCTGCGCGAGGAAAAACGTCGCGCCCGGCGTGAGCTTGGCGAAGTCGATGAGGTCGTCGGTGCGTCGCCAGAATCCCGTCGCGCGAAGCGCAAGGCCGGGCAGCGGCATGAGGTCGACGCCCGCCTCGGCGTTCCAGGCGCGCTCGGCGCGGAGGTCGGGGTTGCCGAGGTTGCCGTCGGGCCTCGGGTTGAGCGTGTTGAAGTAGCGCTCGACGTAGCTCGGCGCGCGGACGGCCCGGGCGGCGGCCCCGCGCACGGTCACGAGCGGGCTCGGCGTCCAGGCGGCGCTCAGCGAGGGCGTCGGCTCCCACCCGAAGCCTGCGTCGTAGTCGAGGCGCGCAGCGGCGGTGAGCGTGATCGTCGGAGCGGCGAGCCAGAGCGCCTGCGCGAAGACGCCCGCCGCGCCATCCTGGTGGTCGCCCTGGTTGTTGCTGTCGATGCCGCGCGCGTCCGCGTTTGCGCCCGCCGTGAGGCGCAGCGTCGGCGCGAGGTCGCGGGCGGCGTAGACGGAGGCGAGGCCGCGGTAGGTGTCGTGCTCGTTCGGCGAGAGGCCGGGGAAGAAGGCGTAGGTGTCGCCGTGCAGCCGACCGGCGAGGTGGGCGGTCCAACTCGTGCGGCCGGTGCGGCGGAGGCGGACGTGCGCCCACGTCGTGCTCGTCGCCTCGCGGGCGCTGTCGCTGGGGAAGTCGGTGTAGAACTGGTACGCCCCGAAGTCGCGGCGGTCGCCGCCGAGGCGCGCGTAGAGCGTGGTCGCCTCGCCGAGGTTGAGGTGCATCGCGGCGGAGGCGGCGCGGCGGTCGAGGTCGGTGCGCACGGGCCCGTCGGAGCCGATGATGGCGGTGCCGTCCGTGGCAAGCACGGCGTCGCCGTCGGTGCGGGCGTCGTCCACGGCGAGGCTGAACGTGCTGCGCTCGGTCGCGGTGCGCGCGCCGAGTTCGAGGAAGCGCGTGGCGTCGTCGCTGAAGGTGCCGGACGCCGTCTGCGCGTCGGTGCGGGCGCCGAGGCCGGTGTGCGTGAGCAGGTGGATCACGCCGCCGAGCGCGTCGGGCCCGTAGACCGCCGCCGCCGGGCCGCGCAGCACCTCCACCCGGGCAATCTCGGCGAGCGGCAGCGGGAGGTCGCTCAGGAAGTGCCCCGTCATCGGGTCGTTGAAGCGGACGCCGTCAATCAAGAGCAGCGTGCCCCCGAACGTCGCGCCGCGCAGCGTGAAGTCGCTCTGCGCGCCGAAGCCGCCGCGCGCCTGCGTCTCCACGCCGCCCACGAAGCGCACCAACTCGTCCACGGAGCGCACCGGCAGCGCAGCAATCTCAGCCGCGGTGACCACCTGCACGACGCGGCCCGTCTGCTGGGCGGAGGTCGGCCCGCGCGTCGCCGTGACCACGACGGAGTCGGGCAGCGTGGCCTGCGGCAGAGGTTGGGCGAGAGCGGGAGCGGTCCAGCTGAGGACGAGCAGGAAGGCGAGGCGGGCGGGGGGCATCCGACGAGGGGCAGGGTGGGGAAGGCCGCCGAAGCTACGCGCAGCAGCAGGGCGGCGTCCGCGGTCGTCCCGGCGCGGTCGTCCCGGTTCGAATGTGCCCTACCTTGCGGCTTCCTTCACCCCTTGCCTCGTCTATGTCCGTCGTCATCGGCATCGCGGGCGGTTCGGGGTCGGGCAAGACGACGGTGCAGCGCCGCATCGTGGAGGCCTTCGGGCCGCGCCGCATCGCCCTACTCGACCACGACGCCTACTATCGCGACCTCAGCCACCTCCCGCCCGACGAGCGCGCCGCGTTCAACTTCGACCACCCCGACGCGCTCGAAACCGACCTCATGGTGCAGCACCTCGACGCGCTGCGCGCCGGGGCGACCATCGCGAAGCCGACCTACGACTTCACCGCGCACACGCGTCGCGCCGAGACGGTCTGCGTCGATCCGCTCCCGGTGCTCATCGTCGAGGGCATCCTCGTGCTCGCCGAGCCAGACCTGCGCGCGCGCATGGACATCAAGCTGTTCGTGGACGCCGAGGCCGACGTGCGGCTCATCCGCCGCCTCCGCCGCGACCTCACCGAGCGCGGGCGCTCCGTCGAGAGCGTGCTCGCCCAGTACACCCACTTCGTCCGCCCGATGCACCGCGAGTTTGTGGAGCCGTCGAAGCGGCACGCCGACGTGATCATCCCGCGCGGTGGCCGCAACCAGGTCGCCATCGACATGATCGTGGCGCGCATCCAGACGCTCCTCGACGCGGACGCTAGCTGAGTAGGAAGGCAGAAGCTCGAAGGGAGAAGTAGGGTGGCTGTCTGGCCTTCGAGATAAAGGCTGGACACGAGCTGCCCTCCTGGACCGGAGCCCGAACTCAGGCCACCCGGCCTCGACGAGGTTGGGCGCACCTACCTAGCGGCCGTCCTGTTCATTTTCGTGGGGCTCTTCTGACTCGACGGACTCGGCGTCGAGTTGGGCATTCATGCGCGCGACACGGTCGTAGGCGGCCTGGAGCGTGACGCCACGCGCGACGCGCTCGACCTCAGTCACGCCGTTGGCGTCGAGGGGGTCGAGCGTCCAGCGGCCGTCGTCGTCCTTCGTGGACTGCGTGCCGTAGACCTGCGGCTGGTCCATGCTCCACAGGTAGCGGTCGGTGGCGGCCGCGATCAGCCAGGAGGCCGTGCTGTGCGACGGGTCGAGGTCGTACGCGCGCTGGGCGAAGTCGCGGGCGTTGCGGTAGTCCGTGGAGTCGCGCCCGTGCTGGAAGATCATCGCGGCGTGGAAGTAGTCGGCGGCCGCCACGATCTCGCCGGCCTCCACCATCTCGTAGACGCGTGCCCGGCGGCGGTCGTCGTTGGGCGTGACGACGTCCCAGTCGAGTTCGCCGCGCATGAGGGCGCGCCGCTCGGACTGGTCGGCGGCGTGCATCTCCATCAACTCCTGGTTGATGGTCGAGACGTAGGCGGCGTAGTTGGCCTCGGCATCAGCGACGGCCTCCGTCCAGCGCGGGTCGTCGTGGAGCGCGTCGAGGTCGCTGTCGGCCTGCATGTGGTCGGCGTCGCGCCAGCCTGCGTCGAGCGACTGCTGGAGGTAGACGAACGCCTGCTCCGTGTCGCCCGCGAGCGCGAAGCAGCATGCGGCGTTGTAGGCCACCCCGTCGTTGACGACACCGAGGTCGATGACAGCGGCGTAGCTGCGGGCGCAGGCGGCGTAGTTGCCGTCGCTGTAGGTCGCGCGGGCTTGCATCAGCGCGTCGCTCGGATCGGTCGGGGTCTCGTCGTCGTCTTGCGCGAAGGCGGCGGTCGGGAGCAGGAGCGCGGCGAGGAGAAGCAGGCGAAGCATGGCAGGCGTGTACAGAGGCTCGGGTCAGGAAGGGGGTGCCGTTAGCAGGCGGACGCCTTGCAGGACGAGGTGCGGCGCGAGGGTGTCGATGCGGTCGAGGTGGCGCGCGAGAAGCGGGGCGCTGCCGCCGGTGGCTACGACCACGGGACCGCCTTCCAGTTGCGTGATCGTGCGGGTGAGCAGGCCGTCGAGGGCGCCGATCAGGCCGAGCACGATGCCCGCTTGCAGGGCCGTCGTGGTCGTAGTGCCGATGGCAGACGGCGGGGCTACGGGGGGCACCGCGGGGAGTTGCGCCGTGCCACGCGCGAGCGCCGAGCGCTGGAGCCGTAGCCCCGGCAGGATGGCCCCGCCGAGGTACGTCCCGCCCGCGTCGACCACCTCCAGCGTCACGGCTGTCCCTGCATCGATGACGATGACCGGACGGGCGGCACCGACGGCGTCGCGGCCGTACAAGACGTGCGCGGCGGCGGCAGCGGCAACGCGGTCAGCCCCGAGCGTGCGCGGCGTCTCGTAGGCCATGCCGATGGGCAGCGGCCCGTCCGCGCGCACGGCCACCGGCGTCACGCCACACACGACCTCGACGGCGTCGGTAGCGCGCACCGTCTGCTTCGGCACCACCGAGCAAAGCCCCGCCGCGCGAATGGCTGTCGGCGACACGTCGGCGTCCTGCACCGCGCGTCTCAGCTTGGTTGCCGAGAGTGTTTTGAGCGTGAACGTCCGAACCGGCTCGGCCTCTGGGGGCGCGTCGACCTCGAAGAGGCCCGCTTTCGCAGACGAATTGCCGAGGTCAAGCGCGAGGAACACAGGAGTGTGGGAGTAGGGGCGTGGTGGGGTAGGAGAGTAAGCGCCCTGGATAGATTCTGCTCGGATTCAACCAAGCTGATTTGACCCGGCTTGCGTGTGCCCCAATCTGACCGGTTTGCTCAAACCCTCAAACCCTCCGACAGCGTCACCTCCCCGGCGTGGACGACGACGTCGCCGGTACCGGTGTCGAGGCGGAGCCCGCCGTCCGGGGCGAGGCCGAGGACACGTCCGGAGTGGAGCGCCGTGCCGTCGGGAGCGCGGACGGTCACCGCATCGCCTCGTCCGGTGAGGCGCCGTGCGGCTGCCGTGAGCACCGCGTCCGCGTCCGTGTCCAGGGCATCGAGGCGGGTTTCGAGGGCAAGGAGGAGCGTGGCGAGGAGCGCCGTGCGGTCGATCTCGTCCCGAGCGGTGCCGAGCGCCACCGCGCGTCGAAGTGACGTGGCGCGGGCGGCGAGTGCGTCGGGAAACGCGTCCTCGTTCACGTTCACGCCGATGCCGAGCAGCGCAGCGTCGCTGCGGGCTTCGACCAGCACCCCGGCCAGCTTGCGGCCGTCGAGTAGCACGTCGTTGGGCCACTTCAGCGCGAGGCGGTTGGCCACCTCCGGAAGGTGCGCCGCGACGCCTTCGAGTACGCCCAGTCCTGCTGCGATGGCGAGCAGCCCCCACCGTCGGCGGGGCAGCGTCGGCCGCAGCACGAGCGTGAGGTGGAGGTTCGCGCCCGGCGTCCCGTGCCACGCGCGCCCGTGGCGCCCGCGGCCGGCCGTCTGCGCCTCCGCCGTCACGAGAGCGCCGTGCGGAGCGCCCTCGGCCGCCCACGCCGCTGCCTCGTCCATCGTCGAGCCGAGCGCCGCGAAGCCCTGCGCGACGTGCCCCAGCCGCCGCGTCTGGAGGCAATCGCCAAGCATGTCGAGGAGCATGGCGGTCGGCTTTCAGCTACCAGCTTTCGGAATGGGCTTGACCGTCGGCTGACAGCCGAACGCCGACAACCCTAAAACATAAATCCGACGCCGACTTCGACGAGCGTCTCCTCCTCCGAGGTGCCGACGGTGCCTGAGAGCACGAACATGTCGTAGAAGCTGGCCCAGAGGCCGCCGCCGTAGCCCTGGTGGTAGCCCTCGAAGAACGACTGCGAAACCGTAGTTCCGTCGTCGGCCTCGGTCCAGACGCGGCCGTTGTCCACGAAGCCCAGCAGGCCGATGTCGATGGCCGTGAGGTACGTCTGGACGCTGAAGACGCGGGCGCGCAGCTCGGCGTTCTGGTAGAACGAGGTGCGTCCGGCAAAGCGCGTCCGCCGGTAGCCGCGCAGCGTCTCGCGGCTGCCGAGCGTGTTGGCGGCGAAGAACGGGAAGTCCCCGATGTTGTGGGCTCCGCCGGCGCGCAGGGCGAGCACCACCCGCTGCGGGGCCACGGGCAGGTAGAGCGAGAGCGCCGACTCCAGGCGCGTGTAGGTCTCGGCCGCGTCGTTCAGGCCGACGTTCCACATGCCGTCGAGCGTCCAGCGGAAGCCGCGCTGCGGGTGGGCCACGTTGTCGCGCGCGTCGAACTCGGCGCGGGCGGCGAGGCCGCCGAACCACTGGTCCTCGAACGACGACGGGGCGACGCCCGCCTGCGGAGTCCCCACGAAGCGGTCCTCGTCCTCGGTCACATCGAAGAACGTGAAGCGCGGGCCGAGCGAGATCGACGCCCGCGACGCGAGCGTCCACATGAGCCGGGCCTCGACCTCGCCCTCGGCGAGGCGTGCCTGGTAGAACTCGCGCTGCTGGTCCGTGTTGGGCGTCTCGTTGCCGAGGCCGAAGAACGTGCGGACGTTGTTGGGCGTGGCGGCTGCACCGTCGAGCATGAGGCCGAACCCGCCTACGGCGTCGGTGAAGTGGCCGCGGTAGTCGGCGAAGAACGCCCCCGTGGCCGCGGCGACGGACACCGAGATGCGGTGCTGGCTGGCATAGGGTGCCCGGCGGAAGCCGTAGCGCGTGAACGTGGCGCCACCGCCGACGAAGAGGCCGTCCTCCTCGTTGGCGCTAAACGCCAGCAGCGGCATGCTGCTGTTGAAGACGTAGTGGCTGTAGTCGTAGTCGAGCACGCGGGGGTCGTCGGAGAGCCGCAGCCCCGTGTCGCGCCCGCGCTCGACGGTCGTGCCCTCGATGCTGTCGTAGACGAGCGTGCGCGCGCCCCAGCCGCCCCCCGTGGAGGCGTTGGTGACATGGTCTTCGCCGGGCCCGCCGATGAGGCGCACCTTCATCGAGCCACCGTCGCCGGTGAGCACGTAGCGGTCCTGCCCGTCGAGGCCATAGAGCCGCAGCTCCTTCGTCTCGTCGGCGAGGAAGAGGCGGCGGTAGACCTCCTCGACCACTTCGCCGTCCTTTCTGGTCTTGAAGACGACGACCTCCACGTCGCCGTTGGGCTGGCGCGTGACCTCGAAGCGCTCGTGCTTGTGGGAGCCGACCACGTCCACGACGGCGGCCATGTCGGCGTAGACCGTCTCAGCGACCTCGACCAGCCGGTCGCGGCGGACGCGCAGCCGGTTGCCGATCTCCTCGCCGTGCAGGGCCACGATCTCGGGCGGCCACGAGGCCTGGATCGCCGCCTCGATGTACGCGTCCGGGGTGGCTTCCTGCATCTGCTGCGCGATGGCCACCCACTCCTCGCGGGTGAGGCGGTTGGTGTAGCGCCGGATCAGGCCGAGGCCGTTTAGTAGGCTACCACGGACGTAGCCGAAGCTGTAGCCGAAGCCCTGGTACTGCCGCGCGAAGAACTCCTTGGTGAGCCACGGACCGATGCCGTCCATGCGCATGAAGACGTAGTCGCGGTCGCGGGGGATCGGCTGGTAGATCTTGCCGTCGGTGCGGGCGTCGCCGGTGAGCGTGGAGTCGACCTCGAACGGCTCGAAGGCGGCCCAGCGCCACTGGTCGTCGTGGCGGTCGTGGTCGCCGAGCCAGAGGTCGAGCAGCCGCGCGCGGGCGAACATCGTCTGGTCGACCACGTGGTCCACGTCGCCCATCACCTCCTCCCACATGGTTGGGGTGGAGCGCACGTCCTCGGCGAAGCCCATCGAGGCGATGTCGCCCATGTTTTTGTTGGGGCGCACTTCGAGGAGGGCAGGGCGGCCCGCCATGTACGACTGGAAGCGGCCGAGGCGCGGGTCGTCGGGGATGTAGACGAGGCGCGGCTCGGTGTGGTAGACGTCCACGGCCTTGGCGAGCGGCGGCACGAGCAGCGACGCGAAGGGGTGGAACGACGAGGTCTGGTCCTGGATGGCCGCCTCAGCGAAGGCGCTGCGCAACTCGGCGGGCCAGCGGCGGGTGGCCTCCTTGTCGATGGAGCGCAGCGCGTAGGTGCGGTCGTCGTCCTCCACCTCCACGAGCCGCAGGCCGTACGTCTGGCCCGCGCCGCTGCGCTTCACGGGGGCCACGGGGGTCGCGTCGCGCCCGACGGTGCCGAGGTCGAGGACGGGCAGCGTGACGGTGGTAGACCACGCGTCGCGCCAGTGGTTGCCCGCGAAGGCGCGTCCCAGGCCGCCGAGGTCGTCGTAGGCCGGGTTGATGGCGACGCGCACCGTCGAGCCCGGCTCTGGCTCGGCGGCGTCGGGGATCACGTCCAAGGGCACCTCCGGCTCGTCCTCGCCGTCGGGCACGTAGTCGAGGTCGGCCTCGCGGATCTGGTAGCGCGCGAGCGGCTCGGCGGCGGCCCCCTGGGCGCGCAGCCACACGGCGCGGTCCTCGTAGAAGTCGAGCACGACGTAGCCCGGCTGGGCGGCCGTGAACGCCGTAGCGCCGCCGCCCGCGACGCCCTCGGTCCGCACGCCCGCACCGCTCACGATGGCGTGGCGGTTGTACTCGCCCGCGCTCAGCGGGAAGTGCTGGAGGCTGAAGTCGTGCGCGCCCGCCACAAACACGTTTCCGTGGGTGCGGTAGACCCGCTCCAGCGCGCCGTTGAGCGCGGCGTAGCGCGCCTCGGCCAAGTCTTGGTCGGTGCCGATGTAGGCGTGGTAGAGCGGGTAGGTCGAGCCGACGAGGGGAAGCGGGAGGACGTAGCCGAGTGGCCCGACAGCGTTGCGCAGGGGGAAGAGGTGGTCGGCGAGCGGGTAGGCTCCGCCGTAGCGCCCGTTCGAGAGGAGCGGGTGGTGGCCAACGACCACGATGTCGTCGTCGTCGCGGTCTTCCAGGCGGTCTTCGAGCTCGGCGAGCATGTCAACGGGCTCCACGAGGTCGTAGTCGCCCGTGTCGCCGAAGGGGCGCTCCTCGTCGGTGAGCCACCAGCCCGTGTTGAGCGCGAAGAGACGGAGGCCATCGGCGAGCTTCACGTCCTCGGGGCCGGGGTAGCCGCCGTCGGGGCGGAAGGTGTTGTCGACGTCGGGGTCGTCGGCTTCGTCTTCGAGGAGGGCGTGGAGGTGCTGCTCCACGAACGCCTCGGTGCGGCGGAGCGCCGCGAGGCCGCCCTCCCAGTCGCGGTCCCCGGCGAGCACGATCACGCGGCCGCGGAAGCCCGCGAGCGGTGCCAGCTGCCGCCGCAGGTGCGCTTCGGCCTCGGCGCGGCTCGTCGACGACGAGTCCGGCATCCCGCCCGGCATCACGTCGCCGAGGTAGACGACGGTCGTCGCCTCCTGGTCATCGGCATCGAGCGCGGCGAGCTCCTCGCCGAGGCGGCCCAGCGCGGCGTCGGTCTCCAACGCCGCGCCCGTGTTGCCGATCAGCACGACGCGGTGCATGTGCGGGCCCGTCGGGGCTGGGGCGTCCGGGACGGCACCCGACTGCGGGTCGAGCTGCGGACGGGTGTGGGTGCAGGCGCTCAGCGCGAGCGCGGCGCACAGGGCAAGGCCGAGAGCGGCGAGGGGGCGGGCAGCGAGGGGGCGGGCGGCAAGGAAACGACGCATGAGAGGCGGCAGATCGATGGGCAGGCGAGCCCCACAATACGACGCGCGCGCCCATGGAGAGTAGGGGGAGCGTGCGGTATTTTCCTGTGCCTCGAATTACTCCCCTCCTGGACAGGAGGGGTTGGGGGTGGTCGATCGTCACATCTGGAGGCTGGCTCCAGGGATGACCGGCTCCGATGAGCGTGTGCAATTGCTTGCGTTGCGGAGCTTTCGCCTTCCCAGCACCCCTGTTCCTTTCGCCTGCGCGAGGATAAGCTCGGTCCAGGAGGGGAACCTCCGAAGCGCCTCCCTGCCGTTTCTCGACCTGCCACGCTCGTCCCGAACCCATGCACCTGCTCCTCCCCCTGCTCGCCCTGCTCCTCGTGCTGCCCGCCTGCCAACAGGCCGACGACCCCGCCCCCGACGGCGAGGACGGCGTCCCCGTCGAGACGGCCGCCTTCGCGCACGAGGAGACCGTGCTCTACGAGGTCTTCGTCCGCAACTTCTCCGAGGAGGGCACCTTCGCCGCCGTCACGGCCCGCCTCGACTCGCTGCAGGCGCTCGGCGTGAACACGCTCTGGCTCATGCCCATCCACCCGATCAGCGAGGCCAACCGCAAGGGCACGCTCGGCTCGCCCTACGCCATCCAGGACTACAAAGCCGTCAACCCCTTCCTCGGCACCGAGGACGACTTCCGCGCGCTCGTCGACGCCACCCACGAACGCGGCATGAAGCTCATCATCGACTGGGTGGCCAACCACACGGGCTGGGACAACGCCTGGATCGAGACGCACCCCGACTACTACACCCAGAACGAGAACGGCGAGATCATCATCCCCCGCGACAACGCCGGCAACCTCACCGACTGGACCGACACCGCCGACCTCAACTACGACAACCCCGACACCCGCGCCGCCATGATCGACGCGCTCACCTACTGGGTGCGCGAGTTCAACATCGACGGCTACCGCTGCGACGTGGCCGGGATGGTCCCCAACGACTTCTGGGCTGCGGCCATCGACTCGCTGCGCGCGATCAAGCCGGTGTTCATGCTCGCCGAGTGGAGCACAGGCGAGGTCCACGCCGCCGGCTTCGACGCGAGCTACGGCTGGCCGCGCTACGCCCACGTCAAGGACGTCTGGACCGGCGACACCACCGCGCAGAGCCTCGTCGCCCTCGTCGCGGAAGAAGAGGCGACCTACCCCGAGGGCGCGCTGCGGATGAACTTCACCTCCAACCACGACGAGACCGCCTGGGACGCCACGCCGCTCGAACTCTTCGGCGGCGATGACGGCGCGCGCGCGGCCGCCACGGCGATGCTGCTCATGCCGGGCTTCCCGCTCGTCTACAACGGCCAGGAGTATGCCGACCCGCAGCGCATCCCGCTCTTCGAGAAGGTGTCGGTGAGCCGCGAACAGGGGTCCGAGGGCGCAGCGATGCGGCAGTTCTATACCGACCTCCTCGCCTTCCGCGCATCGAGCGACGTCTTCACGCACGGCGTCGTTGAGACGGTAGCGCACGACCAGCCCGAGACGGTGATCGCCTACCGCATGACGCACGAGGGCACGACGATGCTCGTCGCGGTCAACACGCGCGCCGAGGCCGTCACGGTTTCGCTCGACGCGTCGCCTGCAGGGGCCGAGGCGGCCTTCGGGGAGGCCACGCTCGACGCGGGAGCGCTCACGCTGCCCGGCTACGGCTACGTCGTGCTGAGGACGGACCCGGTCGAGGCGTAGCCGTGCCGATGCTGGCCGAGCGCCCCACATTGGCCGAGCGTCTGGGCTTCGCCGCGACGGACCGCGTGTTGATCGTCGCGGCGGACGATGCCGGGATGAGCCACGCCGCGAACCAGGCCATCGCCGAGGCCTTCGATGCGGGGCTGCTCCAGACCGCCGGGGCGATGGTGCCCACGGGCTGGTTCGACGAGGTGCGCGCCTACGCCGCGGCGCACCCAGCGGCCGACCTCGGCGTGCACCTCACGCTCACCAGTGAGATGCAGGGCGCGCGGTGGCGGCCGCTGTGCAGCCCCCGCGAGGTCCCAGGCCTCTACGACCCCCACGGCTTCTTTTGGGCGCGGCCGGAGCAGGTCTGGCAGCACGCCACCCCCGCCGAGGTCGAGCGCGAATGCCGCGCCCAGATCGACACCGCGCTCGCCGTCGGCCTCGACGTGACGCACCTCGACGCGCACATGGGCGTGCTCCACTTCGACGCCCGGTTCGATGTGGTCTACCGCCGCCTCGCCCTCGACTATCGCCTGCCGGTGCGGATGCTCTCCCAGGCGACGCTGGTCGCGCACGACGCGTCCCAACTGGCCGGGTGCCGGGCTGCGATGGCGGACGCTGGGGTGGTTTCTCCGGATCGCTTCGTCTACGCCGACAAGAATGCCTACGCCGACAAGAATGCCTACGCCGACAAGAACGCCGACGAGCCCATCCTCGATGTCTGGACGCGCGCGCTCGCGTCGTTGCTGCCGGGCGTGACCGAGATCGCGTTGCACCCGGCGCGGCGGTCGCCTGAGATGGCGCACATGACGAGCCGGACCTCGCGTCCGTTTGCCGCGGCAGCGCGGGCCGCCGAGCATGCGTGGCTCCTTGATACAAGCGTTCAGGAGCGTCTCGCCGATCGCGGCGTGCGCCTGCTCGGGTATCGCGCACTTCGGGACCTGCAGCGCAGCGGGCGTGTGTCTAAGTAGGCGGCGCGTTCGTACGTTGTGGAACCGCTTTCGTACGGACGTCCGTGCGTTGCCACTCCCTCGTCACCTCCCCCCGTCATGGATCGTCGCTCCTTCCTCTCGTCGTCGGCCGCTGCGCTCGGCGGCCTCGCGCTTCTCGGACCGGCTGCGGCTGCCCGCGCGCGCCTCGGCATGCCGCTCACCGTGCCCGCCCAGATCGGCGTGCAGCTCTACACCGTCCGCAGCGTCTTCGAGGGCGACTTCGTGGGCGTGCTCGAAGCCATCCGGCGGATGGGCTACGAGCAGGTCGAGTTCGCCGACTACGCGACCGACCACGGCGGCTACGGCGGCTTTTACGACCGCGACCCGGCCGTTGTCCGCGCCGTCCTCGGCGACCTCGGCCTGACCACGCCGTCCACGCACGTCGGCATCCAGCGGCTGCGCCAGGACGGCGGCCTCGACACGATCCTAGAGGTGGCGCAACTCGTGGGCTTCGAGTATGTCGTCGTTCCTTGGCTCGACCCCGGAGACCGCCCGACGAGCGTTGACGGCTGGCGCGCGTTCGGCGAGGAACTCAACAGCTACGGGGCCCGAGCGGCGCAAGCGGGCATCCGCCTCGCCTACCACAACCACGACTTCGAGTTCGACACCTTCGGCGGCGACACGCCGGGCTACGACGGCCTCGTGGAAGGCACCGACCCTGCGGTCGTCGACCTGGAGATGGACCTCTACTGGGTCGTCCACGCCGGGTACGACCCGCTTGACTACTTCGCCCGCTACCCGGGCCGCTTCCCGCTCGTCCACGTCAAGGACCGCACGCCTGACGGCACCATGGCGCCAGTCGGAGACGGTGTCATCGACTTCGCAGCCATCTTTGCACAGGCCGAGCAGGCGGGGCTGACCTATGCCTTCGTGGAGCACGACCACCCCGACGACGCGCTCGCGAGTATCGAGACGAGCATCGCCCACGTCGAGTCGCTCCGCTAGCCTGCGCCCCCATGCGACGCCTTGCCTGCTGGATCGTCCCCATGCGCTTAGGACTGCTGCTCGCAGCCCTCCTGGTGGCCAGCGCCTGCACCGCTCAGGACGCTGGAGAGGCGCCGCCGTCAGACGGGGCCGAGGTCTTCCGCGTGCTCGTCTTCTCGAAGACGGAGGGCTACCGCCATGCCTCCATCGCCGACGGCATCGCGGCGCTGCGTGACCTCGGGACGGCGCACGGCTTCGCAGTCGACGCCACCGAGGACGCCTCGGCGTTCCGCGACACCACGCTCGCCACCTATGCCGTCGTCGTCTTCCTGAGCACCACCGGCGAGGTGCTCGACGCGGCCGCCGAGGCGGCGCTGCAGGGCTTCGTCCAGGGCGGCGGCGGGTTCGTGGGCATCCACGCCGCGAGCGACACCGAGTACGACTGGCCGTGGTACGGGGCGCTCCTCGGGGCCTACTTCGACAGCCACCCCGAGGAGCAGACGGCCACGGTCGTTGTCCCCGACACCGCACATCCCTCGACGGCGGACCTGCCCGAGCGCTGGGAGCGGTTCGACGAGTGGTACAACTTCCAGGCGCCTCCGGAGGGCGTCCGCGTGCTCGCGCGCCTCGACGCGTCCACCTACGACGGCGGGACGATGGGCGACGACCACCCGATCGCCTGGTGCCACGAGTTCGACGGTGGGCGAGCCTGGTACACCGCGGGCGGGCACACGGCGGAGAGCTATGCCGAACCGCTCTTCCGTGCCCACCTCCTCGGCGGCATCCGCTGGGCTGCAGGCCGCGCTGGCGGCTGATTCCTTCTGCTTTTTCACCTCCAACCCCGTAGTTCAACAATGTTCAAGCCGCTTCGCTATGGCATGGTCGGGGGCGGTCCCGGCGCCTTCATCGGCGACGTCCACCGCCGCGCCGCCCGCCTGGACGGCCTCACCACGCTGGTCGCCGGGGTCTTCTCCTCGACGGCGCAGAAGTCGAAGGACTTCGGCGCGACGCTCGGGCTGCACCCCGACCGCGTCTACGGCTCCTACGAGGAGATGGCCGAGCGCGAGGCCGCGCTGCCCGACAGCGAGCGCATCGACTTTGTCAGCATCGTCACGCCGAACCACCTCCACCATCCGGTGGCGAAGGCGTTCATCGAACGCGGCTTCCACGT
>JBCCLD010000042.1:0-18065 GCA_039027055.1 Bacteroidota bacterium | reverse complement strand
GCCAGGTCAGGGTCAACGGACATCGCAGAGTAGCCCACGGAGTCCGCTCCGGCTTCGAACGCATCGACGAGGAGTGTGAGGTTGACCGCATCGACGCTCAGGGCGACGGTAGCGAGGCCCCGGTCGTCGGCTTGCCGCTCGGTGGCGGAACCAGCAAACGTCTGTGCATCGAGGCCACCGCTAACCACCGGCGCGGTCGCGTCGGGTTGACGGGCCGCGATGTCTACAAGCAGCGAGTCCACGTTCCCCATGAGGTCGGTGGCGATAACGTATCCCATCGCTGCCAGATCAAGGTCCACCGCCGTTGCCACGAAGCCGACAGAATCGGCGCCGGTCTCGAAGGCGTCCACACTGAGGCTGAGATTGGAGGCGTCGGCGGCCAACGCGATGGTGAAGAGGCCGCGGTCATCGGCTTGGCGTTCGGTGACCGACCCTGTGTAGGTCTGCGCGTCCAAGGTGCCGCTGAGCACCGGGGCCGTCGTGTCAGCTGGGCGTGCCGCAATCGACACCGCCAACGAGTCCACGTTGCCTTCCACGTCGGTGGCGATCACCCAGCCCGTTCCGGTGAGGTCAATGTCTAGGCTCGAGGCTACGAAGCCAACGGAGTCCGCACCCGCCGTGAAAGGGTCTACGACGAGTTCCAGGTTGGCGGCGTCCGCGCTCAGGGTCACCGAAGCCAGCCCAGTGTCGTCGGCGCTGCGTTCGGTGGCATAGCCGTCGAAGGCGAAGCCGTTAAGGCTGCCAGCCAGCGCTGGCGGCGTGGTATCAGGGTCTGGCGGAGTGATCTCGACGAAGAGGGAATCGGCGTTGCCGACGGTGTCCGTAGCGACGATGTAGCCGGAGGCGACGAGGAGGGCGTCAATCGGAGTAGCGACGAAAGCGACGGGAGAGTCGCCCTCGGCGAAGGGATCAACGGCGAGGGCGAGGTTGGTGGGGCTGTCACCCAGTGTCACCGACTCTACACCCGATTGCGAGTCGGTCGCCGTCCCATCGTAGCGGCTGCGCCCATAGGTCCCGGTCAGGATTGGTTGTCCGGTGTCGGGCACGACCAGGGAGACGAAGACCGAGTCGGCGTTGCCCGCCACGTCGGTGGCGACCACGTAGCCTGACGCATCGGCCAGCGGATCAGCTAAGGTGGCAGAGAAGCCCACCGTGGCATCGCCCGACGTGAAGGCGTCTACCATCAAGTTGAGGTTCAGCGCATTCGACCCGAGTGTGATGCTGGCGATACCCGTGTCGTCAGCCTGTTCGTCCGTAGCGGTGCCGGTGAAGGTTGTGCCATTGGTAGTACCTGACACGACTGGCAGCGCCACGTCCACGAGGGGTTCGAGTGAGACCGTGACGTCGTTGTTGACGGTGTCGCCTTCGTTGAAGCGTACAACGAGGTCTTGTGCCTGGAACGAGGCTGACGCGCCAGCTGTCGCGTTCGAAAACGCATACACAGCCTCTTTCGACAGGCCAGGGTCGATGCTCCCGAGCGTGATAGGGCTGGAGTCCACCGTGGCCCCGGTGGCCGACTGGCGAACGACACGGACGTCGGTCATCGTGTCGCTGCCGATGTTCGACACGGTCACTGTGATCGTGCCGCTGGTTGCGGTATCAAAGCTTGCGACGGCCGTAGCCTCAATGTCGTACTGGAACGCGGGGATGCCGTCGAGGCTCACGAGTACGGAGTCGGCATTTCCTGCCACGTCACTGACGATCACGTAGCCCGTCCCGGTATCTGTCGTCTCGACGAGGGCCGCGGAGAACGTAGCTACATCGTCGCCGGCGGTGAAGGGATCGACAGCGAGCGACAGGTTGACCGCGTCGGCGCTGAGCGCGACCGAAGCGATGCCTGAATCGTACGTAACGGCGTCGGTGGCCGTCCCGTCATAGCTGGAGTCGCTCGCGGTGCCCGCGATCACAGGCGCTGCGGTGTCTGGCGGGGGGAGGATCTCGACAAAGACCGAATCGGCGTTGCCCACGACATCGGTGGCGACTACCCACCCAGCGGCGTTCGACTCTACATCGACGGGGGCCACCGTGAACGTAGACACTGCATCACCGCTGGTAAAGGCATCGGTTGAAAGGGAGAGGTTGAACGCATCGGCGGAAAGCACCACAGACGCCAGACCACGGTCGTCCGTCTGTTGCTCCGAGGCCGACCCCGTGTAGGTCTGCCCGTCGAGCATGCCACTCACCACCGGAGCCGTCGTGTCAGCTGGGCGTGCCGCGATCGACACCGCCAGCGAGTCCGCATTCCCCTCGACGTCCGTCGCCACGATCCAACCCGTGCCTGCTAGATCTGCGTCGAGGCTCGTCACCACGAAGCCGACCGAGTCAGCACCCGCCGTGAACATGTCCGCAACCAACTCCACGTTCTCGGCGTCCGCGCTCAGCGCGACCGTCGCTAGGCCGGTGTCGTCAGGCGAACGCTCGGTGGCATGGCCGCTGAACGCAAAGCCGTTGAGGCTGCCTGTGAGCACCGGGGGCGTGGTGTCGGGGTCCGGCGGAGTGATCTCGACGAAGAGGGAATCGGCGTTGCCAACGGTGTCCGTAGCGACGATGTAGCCAGAGGCGACGAGGAGGGCGTCGATGGGGGTGGCGACGAAAGCGACGGGGGAGTCGCCTTCGGCGAAGGGGTCGACGGCGAGGGCGAGGTTGCTGGGACTGTCGCCCAGCGCTACCGAGGCGATCCCCGCTGCATCTATGTGGTCGTCGGTCGCGGTGCCGTCGAACTGGCTGCGGCTGTAGGAGCCAGCGAGCACAGGCGCTGCATCGTCAGGCACCAGCGCGGTAAAGGAGACGGCGAGAGAGTCCACATTGCCTACCGTGTCTGCGGCAACCACGTAGCCCGAGCTGGGTGCGTAGAGGTCGATTGGGGCCACCGTGAAGCCCACCGAGGCATCGCCTGGGACGAACGGGTCGGCGCTGAAGGCGAGGTTCGTCGAGGTTGTACCGAGCACGAGCGAGTCGAGACCCGTATCGCCCAGTTGGTTGTCGAAGGCCGTGCCTGCATACGCGAGGCCGTCATACGAACCGGTGAACGTCGGCGCGAGCGTGTCTTCGCCGATCACCATGACGTTCTGTGCGCTGAACGTGATGGGCGACTGCAGGACGGTCACGAGCGAGTCCGCGCGCGTGTCGGGCATGTTGGGTCCATCTGGCACGATGCGCCGCTCCAGCTGCAAAAAGCGAAGATTCCCATCGCTGTCGATCGAGAGGTTGCTGGACGGGTCCGTCCACGGGACATTGGCATCGTCGACGTTGTTGCCGAAGATGTAGACGTTGCCGCTGGAGGCATAGGCGACCTCGTCGCCCGTGCACTGCTTCACCTGCGGGGTCAGGTTGTCTTCGTAGTAGGAGTGAGGAAACGCGTTGGGGATGTTGGTGCTGGCGTCCCACACGGAGACGAAGCTGCCCTGGCTGCCCGCGAAGTGGTCCCACTCAAGGTAGGCGTCCACGAAGCCATCACTGACGCGGTCTGTGCTTCCATCGACCGTGACGGTCCCCGTGAAGAGGTTGCTTCGGTGAAGCATGCCGGATGTTTCCGGTGCGAGGTCGAACCACATCGACGCGCCCGGCGACCGGTGCATCTGGTGAGCCATCTTGTAGACGATGAACTGCTCGTACATCGTGTAGAAGATGTAGTTGAGACCACCCGAGTTGAAGCCTTGTGCCCAGCGGAGCGCGCGGATGGGCCCATCCTTTTGGATGCCAAGCGTCCCGCGCCGCGCACTGCCAGTCCAGATCGAGCGGCTGCAGCGGTTATTGTTGCCCATCGTGTTTGGACGGGTGCCAAACTTGACGCGGTCCAGGATGTCTGGGCCGTAGTCGCCTAGGTCGTCGGTGAGGCTCAGCGTGCGCTGGATCCACCGGTCCTCGAACGCTGTTTTGTAGTAAGCCGTCTCAACAGGGCTGTACTCGGGGTTGGCCGCGAGGTAATCTCCTTCTGCCCATTCATCCGGGAGGGTGGTGTCTCCTTCAAAATTGTAGGTGCCTGGGAAGTCGCCAGAGAGTAGGTCGAACGTGTACGACACAAAGTCGTAGCCCGCGTCTTGGGCGAGCGGTTGCGTGGGCTCGAACACGTAGGCAGCGCGCCCATCAAAGAGCACCTCCACGACCTCATCGGGAGCAAAGGGAGGGGCCTGCGGGCTCACCACCTCGCCGAAGAAGCGGGCCATGAGGACCAACTCATCGTCCGTGTCGAAGGTGGGGTCGCTGTCTACTGGAACGACGGGGGTGAAGCCCGCCATTGGGTAGTCTTGCGGTGCCGTATAGAGCAACTGCGGGGCGCCGCCAAACAGTTCGTTCGCGTCCGAGACGGTGGACGGGTAGTTTGAGGCGGGGTCCAGCATGTCGCGCTCGTCGATCTGGAGCGGGCACTGTGCCCAGGCCCCCTCCACGAAGGCATAACAGACTGGGCTAGTAACCGATGCGCCCACGAGGGCTGGCACGTCGGCCCCAGTCAAGACGACGGGACGGTGATCCACCTCCTGGGCGGACGCAGGAAAGCTAGCTGCCGCTAGGGCGAGCGCGAGAGCCAGAGAGCGCCCCACGCGGCTGCGTATATGGGAGGCCCCGACCGTGCACGCACGGTAGGCGATTCGGGTGACCAGCATGATTGGTTCGCTCAGAAGGAGGGATTGGGAGCGACGGGTGGTGGAGCACCCGAACTACCAGAGAGACCGTCAGGCCGACCCTGGCATAGAGTGGAGCGACTCTGCTTGAGAGGTGCGCGCGCCCTTCTACATGTTAGGCATTAAGCTCTGAAGATTCGGCGCATGATGCAAGCAAAATGTGGACACCCGGAAGAACTAAAACCAAGCCACCTTGCTCTGAGGGCTTCACGCGGCCAAATCGTAAATCAAGGTGTACTTGGCACGTGCATATTCAAGCCAGGGACCGGCGTCGAGTCCCACTCCGCAGACACGCTCCAGCAACTCCGTCGCGGTGTGCACCCGCCCATGCTGATGGATGTGTGCGCGAAGCCATTCGCGGAAGGGTAAAAAGGAGCCCCTCGCAAAGTGATTGGCTAAGTCTCCAAGGTCACGCTGCGCCGCGGCGAATAGTTGTGCGGACATGAGCGTGCCGAGCGTGTAGGTCGGGAAGTAGCCGACCAAGCCTAGCGACCAATGGATGTCTTGGAGACACCCCTCGCGGTCGGTGGGCGGCGTCACGCCGAGGTAGTCCTCCATGGCGCCGTTCCACGCCTCAGGCACGTCCACAACGGCCAGCGAGCCCTCGATGAGCGCCCGTTCGATCTCGAAGCGCACCATCACGTGCAGATTGTAGGTCACCTCGTCGGCCTCCACCCGAATGAAACTGGGGGCGACCCGGTTGATGGCGCGGTAGTACACATCCAGGGCCACGCCGCCGAGTTGCGTGGGGAAGACCGCCTGCAACGTCGGGTACCAGTGATGCCAGAACGCACGGCTGCGCCCCACCTGGTTTTCCCACAGTCGGCTCTGGCTCTCGTGCATGCCGAGCGACGTGCCCGAGGCGAGCGGCGAGCGCGCGTAGTCGGACGACACGCCCCGCTCGTACAACGCGTGCCCGGTCTCATGCAACGTCCCGAAGAACCCCGACGGGAAAAACTGCGAGTCGATCCGGGTCGTGATCCTCACGTCGTCGATCGCGAACGTCGTGGAGAATGGATGGGTAGATCGGTCTTGCCGTCCGTGCGCCAGGTCGTAGCCGAAGGCTTGGGCTACGTCAAGCCCGAACGCCCACTGCGCGTCCTCGTCGAACGGGGCGTGGAGAAACCGATCGTCAACCTGAGGGGCCCCGGCGATGGCCTCGACCAGGGGCACCAGGCCGGCTCGTAGCTCGGCAAACTCGCGCGCGACCTCGGCAGCTGTCATGCCGGGCTCGTATTCATCCAGCAGCACGTCATACCGGTCACGCGGAGATGCTGCGCCGAAGGCGTCTGCCTTCTCGATGCTCAGTGCCATCACGCGTTCGAGATGCGGCGCAAACTGGGAGTAGTCGTCGTCGGCGCGCGCAGCCTGCCAAGCCTGTTTGGCGCGTGAAGTCGCTGTGGCGAACTCGGAAACGAGGCGAGCCGGCAACCGGGTCGCCCGGTCGTAATCGCGCTGGGTGACGCGGACCAGGGCCCGTGTCGGGTGGTCGGCGTCTAGGTCGGACGTAGAAATATGTGCGTCCTCCAGGAGTGCCCCGGTCTCGTCGTCGGTGAAGTGTGCGTGCGACAGGCTGCGCAACGTAGCAAGCTGTTGGCTGCGCGCCTCTGCGGCCCCGCGGGGCATGTAGGTCTCTTGGTCCCACTCCAAGACAGAGGCGGCCTTGTTGAGGTCGTACACGGTGGCCAGTCGAGTTCGGAGTGCGTCGAGTGAGTTCATGGAGCAACGTCAGGCAAAAAGGGGGAAGGGGGACAAGCAGGCCACGCGAATGGCCTGGGGGACGCACGAGGGCGTGTGGACAATCAGGGGGGCAGGCGGTCACGAGACGCCGTTGGTGGCTCTGCAACCGTTTGTGGCTCTGCAAGGCGCATGAGGAGCGCGATCTCGGAGGATCGGACGACGAACACAACGCCGCGAGCGCCGAATGGGGGCCGTGAGCGCCGATCAGATCGAACGTCCACATGCCCTAGAACACGCCGTCGAGCTGGCTACTCCGGTCCGAGCGCGGCACGTCGAGCTTCAGGAAGTCGCGGAGCTGACCGCTCTTGACGTAGATCGAGAACCCGAAGCGCTTGAACGTGCCAAACGGGACCCAGTTGAACTGCATCTCCCAACAGTGGAGGTCGCGTACCAAGTTGAGCGAACTGAGCGTGATCTCCTTCTCGATGAAGTCGTAGCCCGTCGATCCGGAGATACGCCAGGCAGGCGTGAGTTGAAACGAAAGCCCGGAGACATCTAGAGTTGCTTGTTCACGCTTCGGCGTAGAGCCGAGCGCTGGAGTGAGGCGGTAACTAAAGCTGAGGGTCGTTCGCCATGGGATGCCATAGTTCACGAAGCGGGGCTCTTCGAGATGTGCATACTCTGCGTACGGGTCGCCAGGAAACGGATCGAACACATTGCGAAGCGGCTCCCCTTGAGCCTCCTGGATGCGCCCGCCGGGGCCGATTGACGTGCGAAGCGAGAGCGTGTAATTCGTAGGACGAAGCAGGCTGCCCGTCTCGGCAAAGTGCGATCGGTTCAGGGTACGCCCCTCTCCGTTTACAGCGTAAAACGAGTACGTCGCCGTGGCATTCAGCGTCAACGCTTGACCAATGTTGGTCGAGGCACGCACGCTCAGGTTTGAAAAGTTGAGGCTGTCCCGCTCGAAGTCATAGCTCGTGCTGGCCGTCAGCCGAAGCAGTTGCAAGGGAGTGCGCTCGATCACGCCGGTCGAATCGGTCCTCGCAATGCGGGTCTGAAACGTGTTCTCGACGCTCATCGCGAGGGTCTGGGAGGCGCGGTTGGTCAGCCCTGCACCCGACACGATCGGGTATTCGACGACGGTTCCCGACGTGTCGGTGTAGCTCCGATAGTAGCCAAAGAAGTCCGAGGAGAAATCAGGCGTGTAGGTGTACGTCAGGTTGGGTGTGACGATGTGGCGGAAGCCATCGAGAGCCCCGATACGGACGGGGAAAGTGCCGTAGAGCTTCGAGTTCGCGCTGGCCCCCATCCTGAACGTGCGAATCGCGGTGAAGCCTGACTCCGTCTCGGTCTCCACGCCCCCCTCCTCGTTCACGAACCGACGCTCGGAGCGAGTGAACCAGTTCTCAGTGTAGTTGAAATTGGGCGTGAGGTTGAGGACGAACGGGAGGCCGAGGAAGGGAAGTCGTTGGAAGTTGAAAGAAGCCTGCACCGGTACACGGTGGGTCGCGGTGGTACGGAAGCGTTCTTCGTCGCCGGTCGCGTTGACAAAGGCATCGTAGTCAAACAGGGCTTCCCAGACCGAAGCTTCCTGGTAGCCTTCAATGGTGGAATCGGGGCGGAAGCTGAAGCGGTTGTTGAGGTCGCCCGAGTAACTGATGTTGATTTTCTCGAACCACGCCTCGTCACGCCCCTGAAGGCGCTCGCGCCGGAACGGGAAAAGCTGTCGCTGGCTAAACGACGCGCTGGGCAGCGTGAGGTCGGTGCTGCCCAACCCTGAGAAGTTCTGGTTGGCGCGGAAATTCAAGGTGAGTTGCCGGGCACCGCCACTCCAGTTCTTTGAGTACGAGACCGAGGAGTTGGTGGACTGGCTAACATTCTCGTTGATGTCAGTCGAGATGCCGCGCAGATAGCTGCGGCTAGTGAGGTTCACAGAGCCGCTCAGGCGGGAGGTTGGACTCAGGTCCTGATTGTGGCTCCAGTTGACCTGGCCCGACCGGCTGACGCTCCCCGTCGGGTCTCCGCGTTCGCCTTGGCGAAGGAAGCTGTAATTCAGGCGTAGCGAGCCGGAGTAGTTGTACCGCCGTGCGTAGCGGAACTGGGTGCCCAGTTCGTACGAGCCTTTCGAGTAGAGGCCGCCAGTGACTTGCGCATCGAAATACTCGCTGACGGCCCAGTACCAGCCCATGTCTTTGATGAAAAACCCGTAGGTCCGGTCTTCACCGTAGGTGACACGGGTGGGGCCGCTGCGGCGGCCTTCGGCGGCCGGAAAGAAGCCGAACGGCAGCCAAACCGGTGTCGGGATGCCCAGCAAGTAGAGCTGGACTGGCCCAGTGTAGACCCACTCCTGATCGACGACCTTGAGGCGGCTTGCATTGAGCGCGTAGTGCACGTGCTCCGGGTTCGAGCACGTCGTGTAGCCGACGTCCTGGCCGTAGAGTACGTTGGCGTCGCTCTGCTTGAGGATCTCGCCGAGCAGAAAGCCGTCTTGGATTTGAGTTCGCGCGCCCACGATGCGTCCGCGCTGGGTGTTGAGGTTGTAGAGTAGTTCCCTGCCTGTGAAGCCCTCGCTGCCCTGAGTGAAACGCGGTTGCCCCGTCGTGTCGCCCTCGGCCAGCTGACGAGCTCGCACTTCGTTGCGTGCAAAAAACAAGTCGATGGCCGCGGCTTCAAGGAGTGCCTCTTCGTAACGCACGGTCGCTTCCCCAAAGAGCGAGGCGGTGTCGCCATCGTCCTGGTCTACGGGTGCGCGCGTGCTGTCAGTCTCGCCGAACCGCAATACCAACGAGTCCCGCGCGGCGAAGGGGACAGGCTGATCGGGCCCTTCTTGGGCCCCTCGGGCTGGAGGGTCAGCGCCCGCTCGGACATCCTCTTGAGGAATCGAGGTAGACACCTCTTGTCACCACATAGGTAGGCAGCCCCACGTGAGCAACGCGGCGATCAGCACGGGACGCAGCGAGAGGGACAAGGCAGTGCTGGGAGGCGGAATAGTCGAACCAGAATCGAGACCGCCGCATGATACCACGATCCACTACCTGCCACACGAGAGGCCCGTCAGAATACCCTGAGTCTGGCGGGACTAAACCGGGGCGCTGCCACGCTGAGTCAAAACACGTGGCGCGTGTTCGTCTCGGCCTGCTCGAAGGCCAGGCGCGCCGCCCCGAGTATCGCGGCCTCGTTGCCGAGCGTCTCGCGCACCAGTTGGAGGTCGTCCACGAGGCCGGGCATCACGTAGCGGCGCATCGCGGCGCGCGCGGGTTCCAGGATGTAGTCGCCCGCCGCCGAAACGCCGCCGCCGACGACCACCTTGCGGATATCGAGGAGGTTGATCGCCGAGCCGAGGGCCACGCCGAGTTTGTGGCCAGCCCAGGCGAGGAGCTCAATCGCAGCCGGGTCGCCAGAGACGGCCGCGCTGTGCAGCTTTACGGGAGTGAGGTCGTGGAGGTCGGCCCCCGTCATGTCGTGGAGCCGCGTGGTGCGCTGCAGCAGTTGGTACCGGGCGTGTCGGCTCAGAAAGTGATGCCCCAGATAGGCCTCGATGGCACCCGCCACGCCGCTGCGCGCATAGGGGCCCTCGTAGTCAATCGTCATGTGGCCAAACTCGCCAGCGCCCCCGGTGGCGCCTCGGAAGATTCGGTTCTCGTAGATGATGGCCCCGCCCACTCCGGTGCCCAGGGTGACCATGATAAACGAGTCGTACGGCCGTCCAGCCCCGTAAAACGCGGAGCCGAGCCCTGCCACGTTGGCGTCGTTCTCGACGATGATCGGACAGTCGTGGGGAAGGGGCGCTACGAGTTCCAGCAGCGCCTCGCACAGGTTGACCTGATTCCACCCATGGAAATTCGGCGGCTTCGAAATCGTCGTGCGGTCCCACGAGATCACGCCGGGGGCGCCCACCCCCAAGCCCACCAGCGTCGAGCCTACCGGTAGGGCGTCATAGATGTGGGTCACCGTCTCAGCGATACGACGGACGACGACGTCCGGGCCTTGCCGGGCTTCCGTGTCGGTCGTCGCCTGGCGCAGGATGCCCCGCTCCTGCTCCACCAGGCCCACCTTGATCGTCGTGCCGCCGAGATCGACGCCGATAGCGTAGGTAGACACCAGGGCGAGAGGTTGGGTGGACGAGTCGACGGCCGGAGCTACTACTCCGCCTCGACGCGGTAGACGGTTTCACCTGGGCGCCGCATGCCATACTGTTCGCGCGCGAGCCGCTCCACGGTGGCGTTGGTGAGAGGCGCCGCAAGTTCGGCCTCGCGAGCCTCGATGGCCGCGTGCAGCGCCGCATTTTCAGCGCGCATCGTCCGCTGCTCCATCATGAACGCCGCGCGTCGCACGAGGCTGTGCGAGTCGAAAAACGTCACCCATGCCGCAAGGAGCACGAGGCCGAGGAGCACGACGCGTCGGCGCAGCGCGGGCGCAGCGAGGAAGGAACGGATCGATGAAGGCATGGCGAAGGGGGCAGCGTTCCCACCAACTTACGCTGTTGGGTCGATCAACGCCAAGAGCGCCCGACTGCGCTAGAGGCGGAAGGCATCGAGTCCCGGGTAGAGCGCCGCGCCCGCGAGTTCCTGCTCGATACGGAGGAGCTGGTTGTACTTGGCCGTGCGGTCCGAGCGGCTCGCCGAACCGGTCTTGATCTGGCCAGCGCCGGTCGCGACGGCGAGGTCGGCGATGGTGGTGTCCTCCGTCTCGCCCGAGCGGTGGCTAATGACGGAAGCGTACATGTTCTTGTGTGCTAGCTCGATCGCTTCGAGAGTCTCGGTGAGCGTGCCGATTTGGTTGACCTTGATCAGGATCGCGTTGGCCGCGCCGCTCTCGATGCCTTGCGCGAGCCGCGCCGAGTTGGTCACAAACAGGTCGTCGCCCACGAGCTGGACGTCGTCGCCGATGCGCTCGGTGAGTGCCGTCCAGCCGGCCCAGTCATTCTCGTCCATCGCGTCCTCGATGGAGACAATGGGATACTGCGACGCCCACGACGCCCAGTAGTCGACCATTTCGGCGCTCGTCTTGGGGCGGTCGGGGTCCGACTTCCAGAAGACGTAGTGGCCCTCGCCGTTGTCGTCGACCTGGTACATCTCGGCCGAAGCGGGGTCGAGCGCGATGGCGAGGTCATCGCCGGGGATGAAGCCAGCCTTCTCTATCGCTTCGAGGATGACCTCGATCGCCTCTTCGTTGGACCCCAGGTTGGGCGCGAAGCCGCCTTCGTCACCGACCGCGGTGCCGTAGCCCTTGCCCTGGAGGACTTTTTTCAGGTGGTGAAACACCTCGACGCCCATGCGAAGGCCTTCCGAGAAGGTGCTCGCGCCAACGGGCATGACCATGAATTCCTGCATGTCCACGCTGTTGTCCGCGTGGCGGCCCCCGTTGATGATGTTCATCATTGGGACGGGAAGCGTGCGGGCACCTGGGCCACCCAGGTAGCGGTAGAGCGGCATGCGCGCACTGCTCGCCGCGGCCTTGGCGACGGCCAGCGATACCCCAAGAAGCGCGTTGGCCCCGAGGCTGCCTTTGTTGCCCGTACCGTCGAGATCCAGCATCGTGCGATCGATGGTGGTTTGCTCGAAGACGCTCATGCCCTGAAGCTCCGGAGCCAGCACCGTGTGCACATTGTCGACAGCCTTGGTGACGCCCTTGCCGAGGAAACGCTCGGCATCCCCGTCGCGCAGCTCTACAGCTTCGTGCTCGCCCGTGGAGGCGCCGCTTGGAACGGCAGCGCGGCCCAGCAACCCCTCGTCGGTGCGTACATCGACCTCGACAGTGGGGTTGCCTCGGCTGTCGAGAATCTGGCGGGCGGTGATGGACTGAATACGGGCCATGGAAAGGGCAAGGGAAAACGGGACAGATGGCTAAGAGAACATACCACGTCGCGACCGTTCACCGCCCACACAGACCGCTGGCCCCCCACTTGCGGGAGTAACGCGAAAAAATATGGTCACGAGATTTGTGTACACCCTACGTTAAGAGTGTAGGTCAATCATCCGATACCCGAGGTCCAACCACCCTCACCCGTTTTCACCCTCAGTCATGAACAGGTTTCCCTCCACGCACCACTACGGCTCCTTACTCGTCCTGGTCCTATCCCTCCTGCTCCCCTTCTCCGCATGCGACACGGTCGACCCGGCCTCATCCGACCCCATCCAGCAACCCGCGGGAGGTAGCGACGGCGACTCCAGCGACTCTGACGGGGGAGGCGGCGATGAAACGGACAATGTCGACCTCGAGGAAGGCGAGCTGGGGGGCTCATTCGCCGCGAAGGTAGAGCCGATTAGTAGCCTGCTTGGCGGCGTGAACGCTGAGTTCGGCGGGTCGGCCGTGTTCTTCGACGACAGCGAGTCGGGACGCACCGTCATGGTGCTGGCCCACGACGATGTGCTCGACGCGGTCTACCCCTTCGAGTTTATCGTCTTCTCCACGCCAGGTGGCCTGCCTGCGCCGGGCACCTACCCCCTGAGCCTCGACTTTGACTCGTCCTTCATGGGTGGGTTTGTGGAGCTGCGTGGAACCGAGCAGATCGACGTAGAACTGCCGTTCCAGGAAGAGGTCTTTGCGTTGCCTCCAAGCACGATCTTGCAGACCTTCAGTGGCGAGCTTGTGGTCACGGAGACCAGCGAGGATTCCATCCAGGGGTCGTTCACCTTCAGAGGATTCCCCGTCGATAGCGAATACGTTCCGCTCTATGTGCGCGGCGAGTCCACAGCATCCGGCTCGTTTAGTGCCGTAGCGGTCTCTGAAGCCGATGCGCCGGAGATCGACATCGAGTTGTATCTGCCCGAAGACTTTATCCTGCCATAGGGTTAGGTATGGTTCTATAGGTTTGCCCAGACGCTGCTCTGGTAGCGCCCGTCTCTCGGATGAGTCGGGCGCTTTTTTTGAGATCGAGTTCATCCAGCTGGCGACGCCTGGACGGTCGAAGCCGTCGCTGCGTGGAAACGCCATCGGTGCCCTTCGCGCCTTCAAACTCACAGGGGAGCAGTGCCTGGCAAGGCGCGAAGCCCCTGGGAAAGCTTGGTGAAAGATCGATGGGAGAGGGGGCAGCAGGAGCAGGCTGGTTGCTCTGCGAAAGCGCCCTCCCGTAGATTCATGCCTCCTTTCTGGACACATGCCCGCTACGAATTCAGGGGATGCGTAGCACCCCGCTTCAGCGTGTGACTAGGACCCGGCCGACGCCTAACTCACGCGGTCGGCAGCTCTCTTACCCGCCTAAGACGCGCCCCATGCGAATTCTCTACGTCGCCAGCGAAGTGGCCCCGTTCTCTGAAACTACCGCAGGGGCAGGCCTGGTGCGCGTGCTGCCCGAGCAGCTGCAGGAGACGGGGGCCTACGAGACACGCATCCTGATGCCGCGCTACGGTGTCGTCTCGGAGCGGCGCAACCGCCTTCACGAAGTCATCCGGCTCTCCGGGGAAGACATCCCCGTGGGCGAGGACTCCGACACGCTTAAGGTGAAGGTGGCCTCGATCCCTGGTATTCGCATCCAGGTGTACTTCATGGACTCCGTGAAGTACTTCAAAAAGAAGGGTATCTACAAAGGGAAAAAGGACGATAAGGTGTTCGGCGACAACGTCGAACGCGCGCTGTATTTCGCGCGGGCCACCTTCGCTACCGTCCGCAAGTTGGGCTGGCAACCTGACATCGTGCACGCCGTCGGTTGGGTGGCGGCCTTCGCCCCGCTCTTGCTCAAGAACGAGTTGAGTGAAGACCCGCTCTTCGCCGATGCGAAGTCGGTGTTCACCACCGACGCCACGGCGCACGACTTCACCCTGACCCACGACCTCGTTGCTCGGCTCAACGTGCCGGGCGCCGAGGCTTACGCAGGACAGGACGTGCGAGCGCTCGGTCTCGCGTCGGCCGATGCGGTAGCCTACGCCGACGGCACGTCGGGCGACCGGGACGGCGTGTCTCTCTCTGGCGACCCCGACGAACTCACCCAGCAGGCTGTCGCGCTGTACACCGAACTCCACGGCACCGCGATCGAGTCGTGACGTCCGCCGCGCGCCCGGCCACCCGTCCACCCCGCCGCTCGCGGCGGGGTTTTTCATGGCTACCGCCCATCGCCAACCACCCAGTTCCCCAGTGTGTTCGGCATACGATCAGCTTGCCTCCCTCCGTTGTGGGGGCGGCCCGACACCTGGAGCGCTCTCTGGCGCCTTCTCTCATCGACTTCCTCCACATGCATCGCTTCTGTTCACTCTGCGTCTTCGCAGCCACGCTCCTGTTCGCAGCGTGCGACGACCCGTCCAGCGCGGGGCTAGACCTCATCGGTGAAGAGGGCGGCGTTCCCGAGAATCGGTCGCTCCCGGCGAGTCTCGTCGAGCAAGACTCGCTGGTGGAAGTGACGGGCGGCTTCGCTTCAACGACCAACCCCTCGGTCAACCGTGCGTTGCTCGGGGTCGTCGAAGACCCGCTCTTTGGCATCGCCACGGCTGACTTCTTCGTTGACTTTATCCGACCGGTTTCCCTGCCGGACGGCTTCTCCGACGGTACCGTGACGGCCCTGACGCTCGAGTTGCCGCTGGAGTACGTCTACGGCGATCCGACGGGCGTGTCTCGTGTCGAATTGTACGAGATCACGGAGAGCTGGAATCCCAGCGACGTGCCCCCGGACACGTCGTTCGTCGATTTCGACAACACTGAGGTGATGCCTTTTGGGACGGCTGAGGTCAGCCCGAGCGATACCACGCTGACCATCGAGTTGCCGCAAGCCTACGTGACAGCGGTGGGAGACACCCTCCAGTCGTCAACGTTCGGGTCGAGCTATCACGGCATCGCGTTGCGTACGGTTGGCAACGGGGATGGCTACGCCGGGCCAGGCATCGTGCGCGGGTTCGACGCGTCTGCGATTCGGCTCGTCGCTGCGATAGCAGACACAACGGTCCGGTTCGGTGCCAGCGAGGTCGCGTCCCGACTCACGTGGAGCGACATGCCAACCCCGCCCGCTGACCGCATCATCGCTCGCGATGGAGCCGAAGAGGTCATTGACCTCGGCTTTCCGTTCGATGCGGAGGAGGTGGAGGGGAAGCCGCTCAACAACGCCGAGCTTCGCGTGACCCTGGATACCCTACTTCTCAACACACCCGCTTCGTCGGCAGAGTTCGAGCGGCCACGACCTGACACTATCGAGCTGCTCGTGGAAGTGGACGACGACACGGCACCTGTGCAGTCGCTCGGTGCGCTCGTCTTCGACGACGACCTTGGCGTGTACCGCTTCGCGTCGTCGCTGCTCAGGTCGCTGGTGCAGGACGAGCTTCTAGGGGCCGATATCATCCTCGGCTATCGCTTGCGCGTGCCCAACGACCCGGCGTCAGTCAGCGTGCTCCCCATCTTCTCGCCGACGCTGCCCGACCAGACGCCGAGCCTCAAGCTCGTGGTCTCTGGCGGAGAGTAGGCCGCGCCATTCGCTCTCCCGCGTCAACCGATGCACTCACTATTCCTAGCCTCATGCTAATTCGTTTTGCGCTGCTCGTTGCGGTCGCCCTACCCATGGCTGTGGGACCCGCTGCCGTCGCCCAGGGCTTGAACAACTACGGCTCGCTGTATTCGCGCTTCGGTGTCGGGGAACGTGTGGAGTTCTCCTCTTCCCAGCAGGAGGCGATGGGAGGGGCCGGTCTGGCCATTCGCAGCTTCTCGTATGTGCCGCTCGATAACCCCGCCGCGTGGGGCGATATCACGCTGACCCACTTCACCTTCAGCGCGGAGGTCACAGGCACGACCCTGGAGGCTGCGGATGGCACCACCAGCGACCTTGCCAACGGAGGCCTCAACACAGTGCAACTGGCGTTTCCGCTGTTGAACCGCAAGCTCGGCCTCAACGTCGCCTACCGCCCGTACAGCCGCGTCAACTACCGCGCGGTGCGAACCGACACGTTCACCCCGATCGAAGGCACCGATCCGCTCGACTACCAGATCAACTACGAAGGCGACGGGGGCTTGCAGGAGGTACAGGCGGGACTGGGCTACCGGATCACCCCCAATGTCCTCGTGGGTGCGAGTGTGAATGCGGTGTTCGGTACCATCGACTACCTCCAGCGGACGGAATTCCCGAACAGCCTCACCTTCGCTGAAACGCGTTCGACGGAATCAGTGCGCGCTGCCGGAGTGACGGGTACGCTCGGGGTCTTGGCTACCACGCAACGGCTCTTTGGGGAGTCCGATGCGCTCTCGTTCGCGGCTACCGTCCGGCTCCCGGCCAATCTCAGCGGAGATCGCGTCGAGACGGTCGGCATCAGCCTCGACCGGGACACGCTAGCCACCACCACAGACGGCTCAATTACGTTGCCGATGGAACTGGCGGCGGGCATAGCCTACGCGCCTACGAACTCGCTCAACCTCGCCCTGGACACGCGCTTCGAGCCGTGGGGCTCCCAGTTCGAGAGCGACTTCCCGCTAGGCGGTGTCGTACCGGGAGGAGGTGTCGACCTGAGTGATCGCTGGCGCGTGGGGGGCGGGCTAGAATGGCGACCAGCCGGGACCCGCCGTCGCGCGCCCTACCTCTCACGGGTGTCCTACCGAATCGGGGGCTACGTCGATCAGGGCTACCTCGCACCGACCGGCTCGTCCCTCACTACCTACGCAGCCACCGCCGGCCTCAGCTTGCCCGCCCTCATTCCGACGGCCAGCTTCGACCTGAATGTGGAACTAGGTCAGCGCGGCGACGCCGAAGGCCTCCTTGTCCGCGACTCCTTCATCAGAGCCTCGGCGACCATCAACTTCGGCGAGCGCTGGTTCCTCCGCCGCCGCATCGACTAAGCGCCGTCGCCTTGCCGTAGGAGCGAGAGGCACGCGTTCTCTACAGAGCGCGCTCGCAACTTTTACGCGACTTCCCGATCTTTAGCGCACCCGATCTGCTGCTGGCGATACGTTTAGTGCTCAGGTCGTCCGCAATGACCACCACCGATCGTCCATCCACCCTGTGAGCCTGATGAACCCGCGCCTCTTCTGTCTCCCCGTCGTCGCCATCCTCGCGACCCTCGCGCTGACCCCGATGGCAAGTGCGCAGGAGGACCCCTACGCCGATCCCTACCCGATCGACTGCTCCTGGAACGACGCCGAGACCACCTACAGCCTCTACTACGAGTACTACCGCCAGGAGGACTACGCCTCGGCGAAGCCCTACCTGCGCTGCATGCTCAGCGAGTTCCCGCTGGCGCCCAACAACGACGGGCGCAACTTCGACCGGGCCATCCGGATGCACTCGCGCATCGCAGCCGAGGTGGAGGACGCGACGCTGGCCTCGGCCTACCGGGACTCGGTGCTGCTCTACATGGACGCGCGCACGGTGGCGCTGGAGGCGGGAGGCATCGAGTACAACGCGTACGAAGCGCTGATCGACAAGGCCAACTACCTGTACAACGTGGTGTACGATGCCACTGGCGGGACGACGGGGTCAGGGGACCCGGACGAGGTGTTCGGATTGTACGAGGAGGCGGACACGGCGTATCCGGACTCGGTGCCGGACTTCGCGATCAACTTTCTGGGGCAGCAGTACCTCGAACGGGGCATGCGTGACCGCCTCATCGAGTGGGGGCCTGATGCGCTCGAACGCATCGACACGCCTGAGGGACAGGAGTACTTCGAGGCGAACATCCTTGATAAGATGTTCGAAGACAACGCGGCGCGCTTCACGTTCTTCTACGAGCGCGTGCAGGCTGGCGAGCGCGACCCTGAGGTCGTCGGCGAGGTGTTCGACCTCGCCTTCCGTCTCGGGCGAGACGATGCCATCGCCGAGCTCAAGCCCATCGTGCTCGACATGGAGCCGTCCCCGCG
>JBCCLD010000041.1:0-18092 GCA_039027055.1 Bacteroidota bacterium | reverse complement strand
CAGAGGGGGTTGCCGGCCGAAGCTCGATGATCGACCACCCCCAGCCCCTCCTGTCCAGGAGGGGAGCTATCAAGGTCTATGCATTCTGCTATAGATCCCAAAAAGTCAGATGCTTCGAAAATTAGCGACCTAGAAAACGATATTGAATTAAGATATCACGTGCGAATAATCTTAAACACAATACAAGAACTAGGAGTAGCCTTCAAAATTGGAATAGTTCATAAGAAAACAATAATTGACAATTTTGACTTCCTTGTCCCCCACTACTGGAATTCGCTCTACTTCTGGATAAAGCACAGAAGAGAAGAATCTAACGACAACACTGCCTACAGACGTCTGGAAGAGCTAAAGCGAAAGATCGAAAAGGTGCACAAGCGAAACATTTCGGATGGCAAGCAAAGCAGGGCCGCGCCCACCTCGGTAACGGATAGACCACTCAAGCTTCCCTAGAGGACCTACACGATCCGATCCGGGTCCACGTCCTGAACCTCGCCGCGGTAGCCGAAGAGCGTCTGCACAAAGCGCGTGACCGTCTTCGACTGCTTGCGGGCGTACCACTGGTCGGCCGCCCGGCGCGCGCCGAGGCCGTAGGTCGGATACGGGTGGATCGTGTCGGCGATCTCGCGGAGGGACACGCCGCCCTTCATCGCCACGGCGTACTCGCAGATCAGCTCGCCCGCACGGGCTCCGAGCACCGTCGCGCCGAGGATCGTGCCGGTGAGGCTCTTGGCGAACACCTTGATCATGCCGACCGTCTCGCCGTCGGTGATGGCGCGGTCCACGCGGTCGTAGGGGAAGCGGTAGACGTCGTAGTTCGTGCCCGCCTCGTCGAGCTGCTTCTGCGTCGCGCCGACGTGCGCGAGCTCGGGCTCGGTGTAGGTCACCCACGGCACGTGCTTCGTGTCGATCTTGCTCGGCAGCTTAAGGACAGCGTTCGTGGCGGCCACCTTCGCCATGTGCTCGCTCATGTGGGTGAACTGGTAGCGCCCGGTCACATCGCCTACGGCGTAGATGTGCGACTGGTTGGTCTTGCAGTGGTCGTCCACGGTGATGCCGCGCGGGGTGTATTCGACGCCCGCCTCCTCAAGCCCCAGCCCGGCGAGGTTGGCGCGGCGGCCCGTCGCCATGAGGAGCGCATCGGCTTCGATGACGCGCTCGCCCGCCTCGATGCGGATCGTGCTGCCCTCCAGGCTCACGCGGTCGGCGTTGGCCCCGAAGGCGTACTCGACGCCCTGTTCCTCCAGATAGGATTGCAGCATCGCCGCGAGGTCGGGGTCGTCGTTCTGGAGGATGCGGTCGGTGCCGTCAATGACCGTGACGCGGCTGCCGAGCCAGCGGAAGGCCTGGCTCATCTCGGTTCCGATCGGCCCGCCGCCGACGATGGCGAGGTGCTCCGGGAGCCGCTCCATCTCGAAGAGCGTGTCGTTGGTGACGTAGGGTACCGTGTCCAGACCGGGGACCGGCGGCACCCAGCCGCTCGCGCCCGCCGCGATGACGAACAGCCGTCCCGTGACGGTCGAGGGGCCGTCCCCTCCTTCAATCGTGATCGTGTGGGGGTCGGTGAACCGCGCCGCGCCGTGGCGGACGGTGATGCCCATGTCCTCGTAGATCTCGGGCGCGTCGGCCTCGTCGTAGACGTCCTCGCGGATCTGGTGGACGTGCGCCATGACTTTTTGCAGATCGACCGTCGGCTCGACGTTGGCCAGGCCGTATTTGCTTGCCGTGCGCATCTCGTGGGCGACCTTGGCGGCCTTGAGGAGCGTCTTGCTGGGGACGCAGCCCGTCCAGGTGCAGTCGCCGCCGAGCCGGTGGCGCTCGATCATGAGCGTCTTCGCGCCGAGGTTGGCCGCGATGCCGGAGGCGGTCAGCCCGGCCGCGCCGCCGCCGATGACAATGAGGTCGTAGTCGTAGGAAGCCATGGGGGTGTCGGGGGTCGAGGGTCGCAGGTCAGGGGTCGCAAGTCGGGGGTCGCAAGTCGGGGGTCGCAAGTCGAGGGTCAGGACGAGGTCAGTTTGGGCGTCGATTCAGAGGGCGCTTCGGCGGCGGCTTCTTTCTCGGCCATCGCGGCCATGACCTTGGCGCGCACGCTCTTGAAGGTCGAGTAGCCACCGACGACCACGAGGCCGACGACGACGGCGTAGACCCACGCGGGCACGTTCTGCCCGGCGACGATGAGGTAGAGGTAGGCCGAGATGAAGAAGAACGTCGCGGCGAGCGCGGGGGCGACGGGCGAGGTGCCGCGCCGCACGTTGCGGACGAGCCACGCCACCGAGAGCGTAAAGAAGGGGATCGCGCCAACGTAGATCGCGCCGAAGAGGAGCGGGTTGACACCGTATTGCTCGCCGAGGCCGAAGAACCAGTCGTGGAGGCCGTCGAGCCAGGAGGGGTCAGCTTGCAGGAGCAGGAAGTCGAACATGTAGGAAGCCGGAGGGCAGCAGGGATGGTTGGCGTCTGACACGGCGAGTAGGGAGGTCTTACGCCCCGGTCTTGCCCTGCACCGCCTCGCCTGATCGCCGGGACGGGAGTAGGTTAACTCACGTGGTGCTCTATCCGCTCTTTCTCAACGTGGAGGGTGTCGGGGGTGGGGAGCGGGAAAGGCTCCAGACGCCCCCACTTCCTACTCGCTACCCCCACAAATCGTCCACAGCGCCGCGCTGAGCCATCGTACACAACTTGGGGTAGGTTATCGCTCCGCACCGCAACACCGCAACACCGCCGCACCACCTCCCCCCTATGCGCATCGGCGTCCTCGCGCGTCGCCCGCTCGACTGGCTGGCGGCGCGCCTCGGCTACGTGCCCGAGCCGTTCCTGCTCACGCACCCCGCACTCGTCCAGGCGCAGGCGCTCATGGCCGCGAACGAGGTCGGCCTGTTCGACGCGCTCGCCGACGCCCCGCGCTCCACCGACGCCCTCGCCGCCGACCTCGGCACGGACCCCGCCGCCACGGCTGCGCTCCTCGACGTGCTCGTGGCGCTGCGCTACCTGCGACGCTCCGGCGACGCCGTGGCCCTCACCCGCAAGGCTCGCCGCTGGCTCACCGCAGCGAGCCCCGCGCCGCTCGTCCACAGCCTCGCCTTCCGCCGCGACGAGTGGGCGTGGCTGGCGGGCCTCACCGACTACGTGCGCTCGGGCCAGCCGCTCGACTTCCACGCGACGATGGACGCGGCCGCCTGGGCGCGCTACCAAGCCGCGATGAGCGACCTCGCGCGGCTCTGCCTCCCCGAGTGCTGGCGCGGCCTGCGTCGGCACCTCCCGCGCCCCAACGGCACGCCGCGCCACGCGCTCGACCTCGGCGGAGCGTCGGGCACCTATGCGATGGCGCTCGCCCGCGCCCGACCCGACCTCCATGTGACCGTCGCCGACCTCCCTGACGCCGTCGCGCTCGCCACCGTACCGACGGACCTCACCGGTCGCCTCCGTTTCGTCGCCACTGACCTTCGCACGGCCGACCCAGCCGCCCTCGACCCCGAGATCCCGGCCTACGACCTTGTCTTCGTCTCGCAGGTGCTCCACCACTTCGACGCGGAGATGTGCCGGAGGCTGGTCGTCCGCATCGCAGCGGTTCTGCGACCGGGCGGCGTGCTGGCCGTGCAGGACGTGCTCCGCACCGAACGCCCAGACCCGCTCCCGGCGCTGGCGCAACTCTACTTTGCCTTCACGAGCCGCTCGGGCGCATGGACTGGCGACACCGTGCGAGGCTGGCAACGGCATGCTGGGCTGACGCCGCTGCAGCCAGTCGCCTACCGCACCGTGCCGGGCGTGGGGCTGTTGATGGCGCGGCGATAGTCCCGGACAGCTCGTGGTCCGTGGGACGGCGGCGTGCCGCCTGTGGTGCGTGCGCTGCGCTCACTCGTGGGACGTTCGCGGTGGTCGCTGTGGGTTGTTGCAGGAGGCGGGGCGCAACGACGAAGTTGCACCTGCCGCCTCTCCTTCCTCGCCGTCTGCCGATCGTGCCGGTCCACTCCCCCCTAGCGTTGCCCGTCCGCGCCGAGATCGATCTTGAGGCGCTGCGGCGAAACGTCCGGCGGCTGGCGGCGCACGTCGCGCCAGCGCACCTCATGGGCATCGTCAAGGCCGATGCATACGGGCATGGCGCAGTGCCGGTCGCGCGGGCGATGGCCGACGAGGGGCTGACCTGGTTCGCGGTGGCGCGGGTAGACGAGGCGGTGGCGCTGCGCGAGGCCGGACTGACGAACCAGATGCTCGTCCTCGGCGCTCCACTTCCCGCCGACCTCGACGCCCACGCCGCGCACAGCCTTGACCTTAGTGTGACGTCTGAGGCCGTCGCTGACGCTGTCATCGCCTGGGCGGGCTCGGCGCGGCAGGAAGCTGGACTGCGGGTCCACGTCAAGACCGATACGGGTATGCACCGGCTGGGCCTCCCGCCGGACGTTGTCCCCCGCGTGCTGACGAGGCTCTATGCAACCGAAGGCATCGAGGTTGTGGGCCTGCTGACCCACTTCGCCACGGCCGACGAGGCGACATCGGACTTCGCCAGCACGCAGACCGCGCGCTTCGACGCAGTGCTTCGGCGCCTGGACGACGCAGGGGTGCCACTACCGCCCGTCGTGCATACCGCCAACAGCGGCGCGGCCACGTTGCACCCGCGCCTGCCGGTGCCCGCGGGCACGACGACGCTCGCGCGGGTGGGCGGCCTCGTCTACGGCGTACCCTCGTCGCCCGACCTCGTCCGCGCAGCCGCAACCCTGGCACTGGAGCCAGTGCTGCGGCTCGTCGCGCGCGTCGTGCACGTGCAAACGGTGGCGGCCGGCGAGACGGTGTCCTACGGGCAGACGTGGACGGCAGGGGCACCCACACGCATCGCCACCATCGCGGCCGGCTACGGCGACGGCCTACCGCGCGTGCTCTCCAACGTCGGCGAGGCCGCCATCGACGGACGGCGCTACCCCATCGCCGGACGCGTCTGCATGGACCTCACGATGCTCGACCTCGGCGCGCCGGACGGCCCGGGAGGCACGGTGCAGGTCGGCGACGAGGTGGTGCTGCTCGGGCGAGGCGGCCCCAGCGCGTTCGAGGTCGCCGACCGCCTCGGGACGATCAGCTACGAGCTCACGACCGGGCTGACCGCGCGGGTGGCCCGCGTGCTCGTCGGCTAGGCTCCGTCAGGTAGGTCGGGTGCGCGTCACGGAATCGTTGGGAACGCATATCTTGAAGAGTCCGTGCAAGCTTTGTTAAGGCGCGCGTGCCCATCTCGCCCCGCGTGCTTCCCCCGCCTCTCTCACGTACCGACTGCCCTGCTCTCATGGCTACCTTCACCCCCGACGAGATTACCCTCCTGGTCGTTGACGACGAAGAAGACGTTGTCGAGGTCGTCAGCCACTTCCTGCGCCAGGAAGGCTTCAACGTCCTCACTGCCCACGACGGAGAGGCGGCCATCGAGAAGGCTCAGCAGGACGTCGACGCGATCGTGCTCGACGTGATGCTGCCTGGGATGAGCGGCTTCGAGGTGTGCCGCCAGCTCCGAAGCCGCGTCGAGACGGAGACGATCCCGATCCTCTTCCTCACGGCCAAGGCAGAGGAGAAGGACCAAGTCGAGGGCCTCATGCTCGGCGGCGACGGCTACCTCGTCAAGCCGGTCCCGCCCAGCGTCGTGCTGGCTAACGTGCGCGCGATCCTGCGCCGCTCCGGCGCCGAGGAGAGCCGCACGCTCAACGTGCGCGGCCTGATGATCTACGAGGACGAGTATCGCGCCACCCTGGACGGCAAGGACCTGGGCCTCACGCTCACCGAGTTCGAGCTACTACGCTACCTCGTCCGCCACCCGCGCAAGGCGTTCACGCGCCAGCAACTCCTGGAGACGATCTGGAAAGACGCCATGATGGTCACCGAGCGCACCGTGGACGCCCACATCAAGAACCTGCGCGAGAAGCTCGGCGGCTTCGCCAAGCACATCCAGACCGTGCGCGGCGTCGGCTACCGCTTCGTCGAAGAGGACACGGCGGAGGCGTAGCGCCTGTCTCTCGTCCTTTGTCCTTTGTCCTTCGCCAGAATGATGGCCCCGTCGGGGTCTGCCATCGCTGAGACACAAAGGACCAAACGCAAAGGACCAACCCCATGACCTTCCGGCGGATTTGGACGCGGCTGCACCGGGCGCTGCTGCCCCGGCGCGCGTCCACGCAGACCTGGATGATGCTCACGTTCGCGTTCTTCGTGGGCGCGAGCGCCGTCGGGATCGGGCTCTACGTGCTGCTCGTCCTCCGCGTGCAGGTGCGCGACGCCGCCCGCGAGACGGTGCGCCTCCAGGCCGAGCGCATCGCCGAGCAGATCGAGGCGGCCCCGACCGAGCTCCGCGCGGACCTCGTCTACCGCATCGCCGCGACCGACCACCTCGACGTGGCCCTCGCCACGCGCGAGGCCGTCCTCGCCAACGCCAACGACACCGGTACCGTCGAGGAACCCGACTTCTTCAGCAGCCCCGAGGTCCAGGACGCCCTGGACGCTCCCCCCACCGAGGCGCAGGTCGGCTTCGACGAGCGGCGGACCCAGGGCGGCGGGGTCACCGACCAGACGCTCTACGTCGCGCTGTGGCAACCCGAGAGCGGCCTGCTCGTCCGCCTCGGTGAGGCCCGCAGCCCCCTCTTCGAGGTCGTCCGCCGGATGCAGGCCACCCTCGTGATCGGGATGGCGCTCGCGCTCATGCTAGCGCTGATCGCGGCCTGGATCGCCGCGCAGAAGATCGTCGGGCCGCTGGGCCACATCAGCGAGATCGCCCAGCGCATCGACGCGGGCGAGACGGACCGCCAGATCCGCGTGCTCACCCGCGCCGCCGAGATCCAGGACCTCGCCCGCAGCCTCAACTCGATGGCGCAGCGCTTCCGCGGCGAGGTCGGCGAGCTACAGCGGATGCAGCAGATCCAGAACGAGTTCATCGGCAACGTCAGCCACGAGGTCAAGAACCCCATCTTCGCCGTCTCGGGCTACCTCGAAGCGCTCGGCTCGTCGGACCTCCCGCCCGACCTGCGCCAGCGCTACGCGCGCAAGGGCCTCACCAACCTCGAACGGCTCAACAACCTCTTCAGCGACCTCATCGAGATCGCCAAGCTGGAGTACCGCGAGGACCTCATCTACCCCGAGCGCTTCGACCTGCAGGAACTCGTCACCGAGGTGGCCGAGACGGTCGTCCCGACGGCCCGAGCAAAGGGCCTCGACCTCATGTTCGACAACCCGACCGCCGAGGTCTGGGCCGACCGGGCCCGCATCCGCCAGGTGCTCACCAACCTGATCGAGAACGCCGTCAACTATTCCGAGACGGGCAGCGTGCGCGCGCGCCTACGTCAGCGCAAGGAGAAGGTCCGCATCGAGGTCGTAGACACCGGGCGCGGTATCCCCGAGGAGGCGCTCGATCGGATCTTCGAGCGGTTCTACCGCATCGACACGGCGCGCAGCCGCAAGGAGGGCGGCACGGGCCTCGGCCTGAGCATCGTCAAGCAGATCCTGCAGGCCCACGGCGAATCTATCCACGTCGAGAGCATCGCCGGGCGCGGGTCGCGGTTCTATTTCGAGCTACCGCTCGCCGAGTACGTCGAGGCCGCGCGGGAGGCTGAGGAGGACACCGAGTTCGCGTGAACGGATCGCGCAGGTCTGCTCCGGAGACGGCTTCGGCCTCAGCGCCACTAGACTATGGGAGCGTTGCTAGGTCCGCTCTCCGACCACCAGGTGCGCCTGCTGCGCCGCGGGACGGATCGTGACCGTTGCGCCTCGATCAAACCGGAGGAAGTCGGCCTCCATGCCGTCGCTGAAGACCACGCCACCGGTGGCCATATGCGACTCCACCACGAGCGGCTGGGCGTGCGTCACCTGGCCCATCACGAGGTTCGCGCCTGTGGTTGTGCTCGGAAAGGGCTCGCGGACGGCGTAGGTGAGGTACGGCGCGCCCCAGGGCATGCGTGCTGCTCGCACGTCTTCCTGCATCCGGACGCCTCGTGCCCGCGCCACGCCCGCCGCGCCCGCCAACACCGAGCGTAGCCACCCCGTCGATCCCGCTCCCGTCGATACGATGATGCCACTGGACGACTGCGCCTCGCTTGCCCGTCCCACACGAAGACGATACCGGGCGGAGACGTGCGTCTTGGCCCCGACGAAGAGGTCGTTGAAGGCGAGGAGGCGTTGCCCGTCGCTGGTGGCCGCCTCGGCCATGGTCACCGCGCGAGTGCGCACCTCGCCCGCAGCGGCGGCCTGCACCACCTTGCCAGCGTCGCGCAGCGCTACCCGCAGCAGCACGCCCTCGATCCGCGCGGGGTCGGGGTTGACCCCCACGATGGGCTGCCCGTCGAGGTACTTCGCCACGTTGACGACCAGGCCGTCGGGGCCGAGCGCCAGCGCCAGGTCGGTTGGCGCAAACTGGTACTGCGCCAGGAGCGCCCGCTCGACCACCTGCACCTTGAGCCGCCGGGGCAGCTGCTCGCGTACGGCGCGCAGTGCACCATGGTAGCGCTCGTGCGCTGCCTCGATGGCCCCGAAGTCGTCCCCCGCATGGGTGAGGTAGAACCGCGCCTGGCCACGCGTACCGAAGCGAACGAGGAGTTCTTCGAGCGCCGTCTGCCGCGTCACGAGCACGACACGCTCGACCTCGATCCGTCGCGTCTGTGGCGTCGCGGGCTGCCCTGCATGCTGCGGCCTGGTTCGTTCGAGCGACGCCCCGGACGCCGCTACGAGCGCCTGAAACTGCGCGACGAGGTGCTCCTGCACGCGCTTCTGGACGAGGCTCATGCCGATGGGCGGCTGAGGGCTTGCGTGAGGTGCGCGAGTAGGTCAGGCGTGACCGTGAGCGCGTCGATGGTGCCGCCGTGCTGGGCCCAGTCGCGGAGAGCGAGCGCGGTGAGCGTCCGCGCCGAGAGCGCGGCCGAGGGCGCGAGCCGCAGTTCCTCCGCGCGCGCGTCGGCCTCGGCCTGCGTGAGCTGGTTCTCTGCCTGCAGCGCCACAAGGCGACGCCGGTCTTCCTCCAGCTGCACCTCGGTGCCCAGCTCACGCTGCTGGATCTGACGCTCCTCCTCCACGGACGCGGCCCGGCGAGCATAGACGGCTTCGTCGGCCCGGCGCAGGAGCGCCTCGCGGTACTCCGCCTCCAGCGCCCGCTTCGTCTCCGGCGTGACGGTCACGGCCGCCACGTAGAGCGCCTCCACCACCACGCCGAGGTGCGCCAGGAGGGCCTCGGCCTGCATGACGGCCTCCAACGTGCGCTCCAGCCTCTCCGTCTCGGCGAGCACCGCTTCGAGCGTTCGGCCATGCACCCACGCGCGCGCCTGCGCCCGCACCGCGCTCTGGATACGCCCCTCTAGCTTCTCCGGGTCGTCCGTGCGTGGGAGGCCTGTGGACGGATGCACGCTGTAGTCGAGGCGTTCTGCCAGCCGCTTCGGATCGACGACGCGGTAGGTCAGCTGGCCCTGGACCGCCACGTCCTGGAAATCGGCCGAGGTCTCGGTGAAGGCGAACGGGAGGTCCTGTGTGGTGAGCGGGACCGCTGCGACCGTGGTGTTGTAGGGGGTATAGAAGAAAGACAAGCCGCCACCCTCACGGACAACCTTCCCGTCGCGGTATTGGAGGACGTAGGTGCTGGGCGTGCCCTTGTAGTAGGAAAACAGCATGGGAATGAAGGAGGTGAGGTGATCGAGACCGGCCTTGCCAGGAGAGCCGAGGCCGCCCGATCACTTATTAGTGTTTTATCAACATTATTAAATTAGTGTATCAATCACCTTTAATCAAGAGCCGCGCTCACTTTTTCTCCGGACCTCGCTGCTCGTCGTCTGCGTTTGGGGGGCGCCTTCTTCTTCTCGCTTGTCGCCCCCCGCCTGCCCCCCTTCGAGATCGGCCGGCCGCTGCCGGAGTGGCACCTCGATTCGCTTGACGGCACGCCGGTCCCGACCCCGGCGGACGTCGCCGACCGGCCGCTGTTGCTGCTGTTCTTCCACCTCGGCTGCCCAGGCTGCCGCTTCCGTGCGGTCCCGTTCGCCAACCGTGTGGTCGTGGAGCGCGGGGACGATGTGCAGGTCATCGGCATCCACACCACGTTCGAGGGCACCGACCGCACCGACGACGGGATCCGCGCCGACATGGAGGCGCTCTACGGGCGCTTCCCGGTCTACCGCGACGCCGGGCTGGCCACGACCTTCCACGCCTACCGCGCGGGCGGCACGCCGCACTGGGTGCTTGTGGACCGCGGCGGCACCGTCCTCGACTCGATCTTCGGCTCCGACCCCAACCGCGCCCTGCTACGGCTCGACTACCACCTCGCCGAACTCGACGACCGCGCAACGGTCGGCTTCGGCGGCGGGTGCCACTGGTGCACCGAGGCCGTTTTTCAAGCGCTGAGCGGCGTGGACCGCGTCGAGCAGGGCTGGATCCGCTCCGAAGCGCCCAACGAATCCGAGTCAGAGGCGGTGCTAGTGCACGTCCGCTCCGACACCGTCGACCTAAAGACGCTCATCGAGGTACACCTGCTGACGCACGCAAGCACCGCGCAGCACTCGATGCGGGAGACATACCGCAGCGCGGTCTACACGTTTGGCGAGGCGCAGGCCGCTGCGAGCCGGGCCGCGCTGGCCGCGCTCAGTAAGGAACACGACGCCCGCTACATCACACAGGTGCTCCCCTTCGCCAGCTTCCGGCTCAACGACGAGGCGTATCTCGACTATTTCCGTACGCGCCCCGACGCCCCGTTCTGCGCGACGAACATCCGCCCGAAGCTGGAGGCGCTGCACCGCAGCCACGGCGCGCTGCTCAAGGCCGACGCGCGGAACCCGACCCCACCACTGCGCTCGGCCTCCACAGGCTCGTCGCCCAACGAGTCGGCCCGCGACTGCGCGATGCCTGCGTCAGCGTCAGGGCCATCTGCTATCAATCACGCGCCGACTCCACCATCGAACCTCGCTGCTCCCATGTTGACCTGGAACGACATCCTCCGCACCGCCAATCACGCCAACCCGCCCCCGCCCCGCCGCGTCGAGAAGACCGATGCCGAGTGGCGCGCGCAGCTCTCGCCGGAAGCCTACTATGTGACGCGCCAGCACGGCACTGAGCGGCCGTTCAGCTCCGAGATGTGCAGCCTCTTCACGCCGGGTCGCTACGCCTGCGTCTGCTGCGACACGCTCCTCTTCGACGCCTCGGAGAAGTTCGAGAGCGGCACCGGCTGGCCGTCGTTCACACAGCCCGTCGATCCGAGCCACGTGGCCCACCGCAAAGACACGAGCTACGGCATGATCCGCGTCGAGGCGCTCTGCAACGTGTGCGACGCGCACCTCGGCCACGTCTTCCCCGACGGCCCCGCGCCGAGCGGCCTGCGCTACTGCATCAACGCCGTTGCGCTGGAGAAGGTGACGGAAGTCGAAGCATAGGACGGCCTACGGCCATTGGGACGGCGGCTGCACCGCCTATGGTCAGTGGTGCGTTCGCCTGCGGTTCACTCGTGGGACGCCCGCGTTGCTCGCTGTGGTCCAGCAGGAGATCGTACCCCCGTTCCCGTTGGGGTTCACCGGTTCCTCGTCTCGCCGCCTCCCCGGCTCGCCGGTGCGGCGTAGCTTAGGGATCTCCCCGACGCGCCTCTGCTCACCGACTCGGACCCCGACATGGAAGAGATCCGACGCCTCGGCGTCTACACCTCCGGCGGCGACGCCCCCGGCATGAACGCCTGCGTGCGCGCCGTCGTCCGCGCGGCCATTGCCCAGGGTATGGAAGTCATCGGCATCCGCCGCGGCTACGCGGGCATGATCGAGGCTGACTTCGTGGAGATGGACCGGCAGAGCGTGTCCAACATCCTCCAGAAGGGCGGCACCATCCTCAAGAGCGCACGTTCGTCGGCGTTCCGCACGGCCGAGGGCCGCGAGCTCGCCGCCAAGAACCTGGAGGAGGCGGGCATCAAGGCCCTGGTCGGCATCGGGGGCGACGGCACGTTCACCGGGGCGAGCATCTTCTACGACGAGCACGGCGTCCCCGTCGTGGGCTGCCCGGGCACCATCGACAACGACCTCTTCGGCACCGACGAGACGATCGGCTACGACACGGCGCTCAACACGGCGCTGGAAAACATCGATCGCATCCGCGACACCGCCGACGCGCACGACCGGCTGTTCCTCGTGGAGGTGATGGGCCGCGACGCGGGCTTCATCGCGCTCTCGTGCGGGATCGGGGGCGGTGCCGAGCTCGTGCTCATCCCCGAGATGCTCACTGACCTTGACCAGGTGAAGGACCGCATCCTCTCGCTGATGTCGAGCCAGAGCCGGTCGTCCATCGTGGTGATCGCTGAGGGCGACGAGACGGGCGGCGCGCACACCGTCGCCGAGGTGCTACGCAAGGACGGGGCGTTCGACCACATCGACTTGCGCGTGACGGTGCTCGGCCACATCCAGCGCGGCGGCAGTCCCACCGCGCGCGACCGCGTGCTCGCCAGCCGCCTCGGCGTTGCGGCCGTGGAAGCCCTCGTGGAGGGCCACTCGAGCGTGATGGTCGGCGTGGTGAACCACGACGTGAAGCTGACCCCGCTCAAGAACGTCTGGAGCCGCAAGAAGGAGATCGACTACGACCTGATGCAGCTCACCGCGCTGCTGAGCTAGCGGGTGCGTTGTGGGTGGTCCGTTGGTAGCACCAGCAGTATCGTGAGTCTCGACGCGCAGGTCATCGCCATCGGCCCCTTCTTGCCGGCCCTCGTCGACTGTCTGGACTACCCCGCGCGTTTCTACGAGAAGGTGCCCCCAGGGACGACGGTCATTTGCACCGTCTTTCAAGGGCTCACCAACGAGGGCAGCACGCAGCTTGCCGAGGCGCTCGGCTTCAGGCCCTTCGACCTCGGCAAGCACGCCATCGGCCTCGACGGCGTGGACGACGAGCGGCTACGCATGTTCGACCTGGACGCCTTCGAGCGCTTCGACCGCCTGCGCGAGGCGGGCTTCCAGTTCTACTACCTGCCGAATGGATGAGTCACCTACCCAGGTTCAAGACGGCTCAATCCGGATCCTACGCTCAATCGTCTACTTTCAGGATGGACGCCCATGGGATGTCGAGGTAACTGACTATCCAGGCTGGGACCAGGTCGAGACGTCACTCACAAGGATGGATGACAACCTCTACCCCATTGTTCAACTCGGCACCACGGAATCTGAGGACGACGAGAGCGTCTTCAACGTAGTCGGTGGCGCGGGACGGTGGGCACTATTCCGACTCGATGGAAGCTGGAAGTACGTGAACCCTGAAGGTAGGAAGGAGGAGGTCAGGCTCTGGCAAAGCGACCAGGGCTACTTTTGTCCAGATCGCGAAGTGCTCTACGACATCAGCGCAGTGCTCAAGATCGTCAGGCGATTCTATAGGACTGGAACCTATGAAGACCTGTAACCACGACAACCTCCTGCCGACAGCTCAAAGCCAACAGCCCCCTACGCCATCGGCGGGGTGACGCGCTTGGCGAGGCGGACCTGGCTGGTGGGGCCGTCGAGGTCGAAGCTGACTTCGTCCACGAGGCGATGGATGAGGCGCATGCCGTAGCCGCGGCGTTGCTTGTTCTGCAGCGCGTCCTGGAGCGCCGTGGGCTTGTAGCGCCCCGGGTCGAACGGCTCGCCGTCGTGGCGGATGGTGACCACGAAGGTGCCGTTGTGCGTGTGGGTGCCCACCTGGACGCGGCCGTCCTCGCGGCCCTTGTAGCCATGCTCGATGGCATTGGCGCAGGCCTCATCCACGGCGAGTTGGAGTTCGTGCACCGCGCGGTCCGTGAGTCCAGCCTCGGCGCCGTACTGCCGTACGAACCGCCGCACGGTCGCCAGGTGGCGCATCGTGCTGGGGATGACGACCGTGTGGTGGCGCGCGGGCATGGCCTCGATGGAGCGCAAGGACAGCGAAGGGTTGGGGGCGAGGCGCTTCAGTCGGCGCTCATGCCGTTGGGGCTGGCTTCGAACTGGGCGAGCGCCTCCGCCTCGGACGGCGTGATGTCGAAGAGCATGGGGAAGCCGAGCAGGTCGAACACCTCGTAGACCCGTTCTTGGAGCTCGGTGATCTTGACGTCGCCGCCGGCCTCGCGCATCGGCTCGACGTAGGCCATGAAGACGCCCAGGCCGGCCGAGGAGATGTACTGGAGGTTGCCGCCGTGGACGATGACGCGGTGTGCGCCGTCGTCGAGGCAGCGCTGGAAGGCGGCTTCGAGTTCGCTCGCGGTGTGGGCGTCGAGTTCGCCGTTGAGTTCCAGCACACGCACGGTGCCGGTCGGGCGGAAGGTGACGGAGAAGTTGGACACGGCGGGCAGCGGTCGGGTGACGAGGGGAGGCCGGAGGGCGGGGGCTTCGAGGTCGGTGAACATACGACGCAGAGGGAACGGCTACGAGGGCCTGATCACGACGCGGAGGCGCGGGCGTCGGGCCCGGACGATGAGGGGGACGGCTCCGCTGACGGAGCCACCGCCTCCGAAGTTGCACCCTCGGCGGGGGCCGGCTCCGGCGTCACTTCCGCGGCCTCGCGGGCAACGCCATCGCCCGACGAGGCCTGCCGGGCGACGCGGGGCTCGGGCGCCCCCCCCTCGCCGTGCCACTTCAGCGCGACCAGCGTGAGGTCGTCGTCGAGGTCGGCCTTGTGGTCGGAGAAGGTGCGGCAGTCATCGAGGAGGCCATCGAGGAGGCCCTGGGCGGTCGCGGCGCGGTAGGTGACGACGGTGGTGAGCAGGCGGTCGTAGCCGTACTCCTCGCCTTCGGGACTGCGGCTCTCGACGACGCCGTCGGTGTAGAGCGCGAGTGCATCGCCGGGGCGCAGCTGCACGGTCTCCTCGGCCAGCGCCTTCTCGAAGAGCGGCTTGCCCGTCAGGCCTAGCCCGATCCCCTGGGCGCGCAGCAGGCGCGCTTCGCCGTCGGCGCGGGCCAGCGCCGCCGGGCAGTGCCCCGCCCGGGCGTAGGTGAAGACGCCCGACTGGGTGTCGAGCACGCCGTAGAGCGCTGAGATGAACGCCTGCTTGCCCAGCGACGCCAGGAGGGCTTCGTTGGCGCGCACGAGGAACTCCGCGGGCGAGCGCGTGAGGCGGCTCACCGACTGGAAGATGCCCTTGAGTTCGGCCATGTAGAACGCCGCGGCGGTGCCCTTGCCGGACACGTCGGCCACGATCACGCCGACGCACTGCTCGCCGATGACCGCCACGTCGTAGTAGTCGCCGCCGACCTCCATCGCGGCGAAGCCGAGGCCCGCGATCTCGACGCGCTCAAACTGCGGCAGCGTCTGCGGGAGGAGCCGTTTCTGCACCTCGCGGGCGATCTCGAGCTCTTGTGCGAGCCGCTCCTTCTCCAGCACCTCGGCAAAGAGGTCCGCGTTGGCGAGCGAGAGCGCCGCCTGCGCCGCGAACGTGGCCAGCGCGCTCACGTCGTCCTGCTCGAAGCCCTCCGCGACGCGCTTCGAGGCGAAGAGCACGCCGCGCGTCTCGCCGCCCGAGGTGAGCGGGAGCGCGAGCAGGCTGCCCAGCCCGTCGCCGGGGCGCGCGCGGACGCGGTGGTCTGAGGCCGCGCGGTTGAGCACGAGCGGACGGCGGCGCTCGAACACGTCCTGCGTGAGCGCGCGGTCGTCGAGCAGCTGGTGGATGCGCTCCGCCTCGATGCTGCGGGTGGCGGCCAGCTGCGGGGTGAGCGAGCCCGACGCGGGGTCCACGAGCGCCACCCAGGCGGCGTCGGCCCCGCCCGACTGCACCGGCGCGTCGGCGATCGTCTGCACGAGCTTCGCGCGGTCGAGCACCTGGCCCGACAGTTCCGCAAGGGCCTGCATCGCCTCCATCTCGCCCGTCTTCTGCTCAAAGGCGCTCGCCGTCGGTAGGTGAAAGAGGAGCGAGAGGATGGCCGTCGTCGCGTAGAGGATGACGAAGGCGAAGACGAAGAGCGAAAACTGGCTCAGCGGCTGGCTGAAGACGCTCTGCAGCGACACCAGCGCCGCGTCCGGGATGACGAGGCCGTCCTTGGCCTGGGCCGCCGAGAAGTAGCCGCCGAAGCGCTGGACGAGGACGTGGATCGTGAACCCGATCATCGCCGCGCACAGCCCGATGGTGGCCCACTTCTCGCGGAACGAGAGGAAGACGATCCACGAGAGCCGGAAGGCGTTGGCCACCATCAGCCCCACGGCCACGATGCCCATGATCTGGAAGGCGATGTTCTGCTCGGCAGCCTCCGCGGCGGCGCTCTCGCCTACCATGGTGAGCGCCGCGAGGGCCATCGCCGCGACCATCAGGTTCCAGTTGCGGACGCTGTGGCGGGTTCGCTTGAAGAGCACCAGCGACCGAAGGTAGAGCAGCAGCACGAAGGCGCTCGTGATCTCCATCGTCCCGACGACGACGGCCTGGACGAGCGCACGTGGCCCCTCCGGCATCAGCGTGCGCGCATCCACGGGGGCCGCGCCACCGGTGAGCGCCACCGTCCCGAACGCCGTGACGAGCGCGATCCCGCTGATGAGCATCGGCGACCACAGCGAGCGCATCGCGTTGTGGTCGCGCTGCCGGAAGACGTTGCCGAGAAGGAGGTAGACCAGCGCGGCCCCGAGGACGAGCAGGCCGTTGACGGTGACCAGCGTCGGGTGGCTCGGCGGCTGCTTCGAGAACGAGAGGGCCGCGAAGTAGCCCACGCCTGCCAGGTAGAGCCCACCGGCAAGCGCCCACAGCAGCGTCTGCCGGGAGGGCAAGCGCAGCCGGGAGGTGCGAGGGCGATCGGTACTGGGGGTCGTGAAGGCCACGAGAACGGCGACGAGCCGAGGGGGTGTAGGCCGGTGGGGTGCTGGCCCAGGTGAGGGCTGTGGAGCCTCTATCGTATCGGAGAACCTACCCGCGAGGTTGCGACAACAGCGTGGCAGCACAAGACCTGCCGGGCGCAAGATACTGGTCCGCGTCCGGCGCGGGCGGGCGGGTAACTTCGCGGCGGCTCACCCGTACGCCGCCCGTCCAACTCCGCCTATCTTCGGCCGCGCGTGCTTCCCGGCCTCGCTCTCCGCAGCCCATCGCTCTCAGCCCCACCGCCATGCGTCGCGGCGTGTCCCGCTTCCTGCTCGTCGTCCTCGGTGCCCTCGCGGTGGTGGTGCTCGTGCGCACCCTGCGCGGCCCGACGGAGCCCGACACGCTGGTCGCGTTCGGCACCGCCTGGGACCCCGGCGACGCCCGCGAGCGGGCCTTCCAGCTCGACCGGCCGATGCGCCTCGCCGTCACGGCCATCGGCTCCTTCGAGACGCCCGTGACAGGCATCCCGGACGCGCTCGCCGCCTACGGGTGGGTGCTCGACGCCACCACGCGGGACACGGTGTGGGTGATGCGCGCCGCCGACGCCGTGAAGTCGCGCGCCACGCTCGCCACCGTCGAGGACACCGTGACGTTTGCGACAGGCACCTACGAGGCCTACTTCGCCGCGCTCGGCGACCCGCTCCGCCCCGTGCAGGACGTGGAAGGAGGCTTCCTCGAACGCGCGCGCGCCTTCCTCCAGGGAGACCAAGACGCCTGGCACACCGATGCCGAGCAGTGGCGCTTCCGCCTCGACCCGGTGGGGCCGGACAGCGCCCGGTTTGCCCGGGCCGTCGCCCGACAGGAGCAGCGCCCACCGCCGCCCGACCTCGTCTGGGCCACCGGCCCCATGCGCAACCGGGCCGACTCCACCGCCTACCTCGACGTCCCGGCCGCCACCCGACTCTGGGTCGACGCCACCGGCGAGATCTTCGACGAAGCCATCGACTATGGCTGGATCCAAGACCTCGTGACCGACGAGCAGGTCTGGACGATGACGCGCGCCAACACGGTCTGGGCTGGCGGCTCGGCGAAGAACCGCCGCGTCCGCGACACGCTGCGCTTGGAGCCGGGCCGCTACCGCGTCGGCTTCACCACCGACCGGTCGCACGCCCACCGCAGCTGGACCGCCAACCCGCCCTTCGACCCGGACGCCTGGGGCCTGACGCTCGGCGGCGGCGGCGGCACGGCGCGCGTCTTCGAGCCCTACACCGACCTCCCCGAGGTCGTCGCGCTGCCCAAGGTGGGCGACGACCAGGTCCATACGGCCAGCTTCACCCTCAACGCGCCGACGCGCGCCCTCATCTGGGCACTCGGCGAGTTGCGCTCTGACAAGAGCTACGACTTTGCCCGGCTCCTCCGCGAACCT
>JBCCLD010000040.1:0-18347 GCA_039027055.1 Bacteroidota bacterium | reverse complement strand
GTTCTCTCACACCGCCCCCGTGTCTATGTCTGCCGATGCGTCTATGTCTGCCGATGCGTCTATGTCTGCCGATGCGTCTATGTCTGCCAATGCGTCTATGTCTGCCGATGCGTCTATGTCTGCCGATGCGTCTATGTCTGCCGATGCGTCTATGTCTGCCGAGGCCTTGCCCACGGCCCGCGCCTACGACCGTGAACTGTCGTGGCTCCAGTTCAACGCACGTGTCTTGCAGGAGGCCGAGGACGACCGCAACCCGCTCTTCGATCGACTCTTTTTCCTCTCGGTGTGGTCGTCCAACCTGGATGAGTTCTTCCGGGTGCGGGTCGCCTCGCTGCGGACGCGGTTGCGGCTAGGTAAGACGGCCGGTCGAGGACGCCCTGAGGAGGACCCGGCACGGCTGCTCCGAGCGATCTACGCGCGGGTCACCGAGCAGCAGGCGCGCTTCGGGCGCATCCTGCGGGGCAGGCTTCTGCCGGCGCTCGAAGCCGAGGGCATCGCGCTGGTCTCGGGCCGGCACCTCTCGGAGCGCCAGCGCGTCTTCCTCGGCGACTACATCGACGAGCACCTCCGTGCGCTTCTAGCGCCTGTGGTGCTGACACCTCCCGACGCCGGGGGCGACGGGGCTCCCCCGGACGACCACGCCGCGGCGCCATTCCTCGTCAACAACCGGCTCTACCTCGTCGCGGAATTGTGGCCGCGTGCCTCGACCGGGCCGAGCAGCCCGTCCTACGGCCTCGCCCACGTGCCCAGCCCGCCGCTCGATCGCTTCGTGGTGCTACCGGCCGACGCGACGGCCGACAGCGATCTGGCGCGGCAGCCGCACCCGGTGCTCTTTCTCGACGACGCCGTGCGTGCCGCGCTGCCCGATCTGTTCCCGGCCTACGAGGTGGGCGCGGCCTACGCGCTCAAGCTCTCCCGCGACGCCGAGCTGATCTACGAAGACAGCCACGAGGCGTTCAACCACGACGAGACGGTCTTTCGCAGTCAGGTCGAGGCCGCGCTGGCGCAGCGGGATCAGGGGGTGCCGTCGCGCTTCCTCTACGATGCCCAGGCCCCGTTCGCGCTGCTCGCCTTCTTGAAAGAGCGCTTTGGTTTGGAGGACGAGGACCTCGTCCCCGGCGGACGGACGCACAACCTCTCCGACCTCGCAGACTTCCCCCGATTCGGCCGCGACGACCTCCGTTTCCCGCCGCAGCCGCCGCTCGCGCACCCCGTCCTCACCGCAGCTCCTTCCATTCTTGAAGCAGTGGGCAAGCGCGATCACCTCGTCCATCCGCCGTATCAGTCCTTCCAGCCCGTCGTGCGGTTCGTGGAAGAGGCCGCCGACGATCCGGACGTGACGGACGTGTGGATCACGCTCTACCGCGCCGCCGACGACTCGGCGATGATCCAGGCGTTGATGCGCGCCGCCGCGAACGGCAAGCGCGTCCACGCCTGCGTCGAGATCATGGCGCGCTTCGACGAGGCGCCTAACCTCAAGTGGGCAGCGGCGCTCCAAGCGGCGGGCGCGACGGTCCGCTACTCCTATCCGGGCCTGAAGGTGCACGCGAAGCTGATGCTCGCCGCGCGCACCGAAAGCGGGCAGACGCGGCACTACGCCTACCTCGGCACCGGTAACCTCAACGAGAAGACCGCGCGCATCTACGCCGACCACGGCCTGCTCACCGCCGACCCTCGCCTGACCAACGACGTGCGCAAGGTCTTCGGCTTCTTGATGCAGGAAGAAGGCTACGAAGCGCCGACCTACGACCACCTCCTCGTGGCGCCTACCACGATGCGCCCAGGCTTTGACGCACTCATCGCTCACGAGATGGCGGAGGTGCGCGCAGGGCGCACCGGCCATGTGGTGCTCAAGATGAATGCGCTCGAAGACGCCACGATGGTGGAGCGGCTCTACGAAGCGAGTCAGGCCGGGGTGGAAGTGGAGTTGATCTGCCGCGGCTTGTGCGTGGCGCGCCCCGGGGTGCCAGGCCTCAGCGATCGCTTCCGCGCACGCAGCATCGTCGGGCGCTACCTCGAACATGCCCGCGTCTATGCCTTCCGCCACGGCGGTGAGCAGAAACTCTACCTCGCCTCGGCGGACTGGATGCACCGCAACCTCAGCCGCCGCGTCGAGGTCGCCTTCCCGATTCTCGATCCGGTGTGCCAGGAAGAACTAGGCACGCTACTCGATTTCCAGCGGCGCGACACCGAGAAGGCGCGCGTCCTGGATGCGGCGCAGCGCAACCGCTACGTCGGACCTGCGGCAGATCATGCGGTTGACGCGCAGGTGGCAACATACAGGTGGCTTGCCGACAAGGGCGCCTGAGCCCCAGGGGAGGCCCCCAGCCGTCGGGCCTCCCAGAGCGCCACCCACGCTGCTCGACCTCGTGTCGGTCGCGCGCCGTGCAGCGCGAGCGCATTGATGCGCGCGGTATCGAGTACCTTGCGCGCCCGTCCCTTCGGACCGTTCCCCTCTGCCCTCGATGCCGACCGAGTCTGCTCCTTCGCCCACGCCGACCGAGGCCACATCGACTGAGGCCTCACCGCCCTCGTCCGGCTCGCGGAAAAGCCCCTGGTGGTGGGTGCCGAGCCTCTACTACGCTGAGGGCCTGCCCTACATCGTCGTGATGGTCGTCTCGGTCATCATGTACAAGCGGCTCGGCATCTCAAACACGGAGATCGCGTTCTACACGTCTTGGCTCAGCCTCCCGTGGGTGATCAAACCCTTCTGGAGCCCGCTCGTGGACGTGCTCAAGACGAAGCGGTTCTGGACCGTCCTCATGCAGCTCTTCATCGGGGCTGGGTTGGCGGGCGTGGCGCTCACGCTACCGATGGACGCCTACTTCCAGTACACGCTGGCGTTGTTCTGGCTGCTCGCCTTCGCTTCGGCGACGCACGACATTGCGGCGGACGGGTTCTACCTGCTGGCGCTCGACGAGGGCGACCAGGCGTGGTTCATCGGCATCCGCAGCACGTTTTACCGCGCCGCCATGATCACGGGCCAGGGCCTGCTCATCATCCTCGCTGGCTTCCTCGAAGGCGCGACGGGGCTGCCGCGCGTGGAGGTGGCGGTCGAGGCGACGAGCGGTGCGGGGGTCGTAGTGCCCTACTCGCCGCCTGTGGATGGCGGGGGCGATCCCGATGCGATTCGGTTGGTGCCCACCACCGACGCGCTGTCGCTCCAGATCAGGGGCCTCACTGCGGATTCGGCGGGGGCGGTCATCGGTGCGGCCAAGGCGTCGAACGTGGCGGCGGCCTTCTACGCCGACGAGTCCGTCCCGGCGACCAACGACGCGGGGGAGGTCGTAGAGCCAGGCTGGTGGCAGCGCACGGTCGTGCGGCCCCTCGAACGCGTCATCACTCGGTATTTCGGCCCTGACGAGGTCGAGGGTGACGCCCGGGTGGGCAACGTGGCCGTGCTCGGCTTGACGCTGTCGGCCCCGCTGCCGGAGGGAGAGACGGCCGTCGTCAACCTCCGCCAGACCGGCGACGCCAACATCAAGCTCGTCGAGGGCACGCGGCTGGAGTTCACCGCCGCCAACTGGGACACGCCCGCGCAGGTCGTCGTCCAACTCGACCCCAAGCTCGACGTGCCGGCCACGGGCACCATCGAGGTACTCTCGGGTAACCTCCCGCTCGCGTGGTCGATCACGTTCTTTGTGCTCGCGGGGCTGTTCCTCGCGCTGTGGGGCTGGCACCAAGCCGTGCTGCCGCGCCCGGACGCCGACCGCCCCGCCCGCGAGGACGGCGGGGCTGCGGGGCTGATGCAGTACCTCGGCTTCCTCGCCGCGTTCATCCCGCTACTGCTCGTGCTGATCGTCCCGATGACGATCTACGGCGTGCTGCGGCCTCGGCAGCGCGGGCCATGGGGGGCGCTCTACGCGCGCCTGCCCTTCGCCGACACGCCCTTCGCCGGGGCTATCGTCTCGTTTTTCCTCAAGCCGGAGATTGGCCTCGCCGTCGCGTTCTTGCTGTCCTACCGGTTCGCCGAGGCGCAACTCGTCAAGCTCGCGGGCCCGTTCCTGCTCGACAGCGCCGAGGCGGGCGGCCTCGCACTCACGACCGGCGAGGTCGGCTTCGTCTACGGCACCGTCGGTTTGCTTGCGCTGATTTTCGGCGGCATCCTTGGCGGCATCCTCGCCTCGCGCGACGGGCTCAAGCGCTGGCTCTGGCCGATGGTGCTCGCCATCAACGTCCCGAACGCCGTCTACCTCTTCCTCGCCGTCGTCCGGCCTGACAGTTTCCTGGTCATCAACGCCGCCGTTGCCGTCGAGCAGTTCGGCTATGGCTTCGGGTTCACGGCGTTCCTGCTCTATCTGATCTACGTGGCCGAGGGCGTGCACAAGACGGCACACTATGCGATCGGTACGGGGCTCATGGCCCTCGGCATCATGATCCCGGGCATGTTCAGCGGGTGGCTGCAGGAGTTGATCGGCTACCAGGAGTTCTTCGCCTGGGTGCTCATCGCCACGATCCCGAGCTTCCTCGTTGCCGCGCTCATCCGCGTTCCGGCTTCGTTCGGGCGTAAAGAGCGCGCATAGGTGTCTCCCCAAGCTCTCTTACCGCTCCCGATGCGACCTGCCTTGGACACTGACGCACAGGCCTGGGTGGACGCCACGCTGGCGCGCCTCACGCTACCGGAGCAGGTAGGGCAGTTGCTCATGCCGTGGCTGCTCGGAGGCTACACCGCCCGCGACTCCGCGGCGTTCGACCGCCTGGCGCGGTGGGTGGAGGACGACAAGGTCGGCGGCCTGCTCGTGTCGGTGGGGACGCCCCACAGCTACGCCGCGCTCACCAACGCGGCGCAGGAAATGGCCACTCAGGATGACGGGGTGCCGCTACTCGTCGCGTCCGACATGGAGAACGGGACCGGCATGCGCATCGCACGCACCTACGCGTTGCCGTACGTGCTCCCGCTCGGCGGCGGCACTCTCTTCCCACCCATGATGGCGCTCGGAGCGCTGGCGAACACGACCGCGTCGGATGGAGCGGAGGCTCAAGTCGAGGCGATGGCGGCTGTGTTGGCTCGGGAGGCACGAGCCGTCGGCGTCCATATGACGTTCGGGCCGGTCGCCGACGTGAACGTCAACCCGGTCAACCCCATCATCAGCACGCGCTCGTTCGGCGAAAACCCCGAGGCCGTAGGTCGGCTTGCCGCCGCCTACGTGCGCGGTGCGCAGCGCGAAGGGCTACTCACCTGCGGCAAACACTATCCCGGCCACGGCGACACGGCGCTCGACACCCACCTCGACACCCCCGCCATCCCGCACGGCATGGCGCGCCTCGATGCCGTCGAGCTGCCGCCGTTCCAGTCCGTGATCGACGCGGGCGCAGACGGCATCATGACCGCCCACATCGCCGTCACGGGCGTGGAGGGGCCTGATGCGCCCCCAGCGACGTGCTCCCGCTTCTTTCTGACCGACGTGCTGCGCGGGCAGATGGGGTTCGACGGCCTCGTCTTCACCGATGCTCTCAACATGGGCGGGGTGGCAGGCATCTACGACCCCGACGAACTCGCCCTCCGCGCCCTCGAAGCGGGTGCCGACGTCCTCACCTACCCCCACGACGCACGTGCGGTGCGGCAGGCCGTCGTCCGTGCCGTTGAGTCGGGGCGGCTTTCTCTGGAGCGGATCGCTGCGTCGGCGAGGCGGGTGCTGGAGGCGAAGGCCCGGGCAGGCCTCCACGCACGCTCGCCGATGGTGTCGCTCGACGCCGTAGGTTCGGTGGTGGCGACCAGGGCGCACCGGGCGCTCGCGGCCACGCTCGCCGCGCAATCGGTCACCCTCGTGCGCGATGCGCACGCCGTCCTCCCGCTACCAGCAGAGCGGCAACACATACTCTCCGTCACCTACGCCGACCCCGAGGACCTCCCCGCCGGGCATGCCTTCGATGCGGTCCTCGCCGAGGTCCACGCTGTCACCTCGCTGAGGCTCGACGCCCGCTCCGGTGCGGAAGCGTACGATCGACTCCGACGCAGAGCGGCAGACGCCGACCTCGTGGTGGTCACCCTCTACCTCTCGCCGCGCAACTTTAAAGGCTCCGTGGGGGCCACCGCTCGCTTCGCACGTACGGTCAGCGACCTCATAGGCATGGGTTTCCCGCTCGTGGTTGTCGCGTGTGGCAACCCGTATGTCCTGAGTAGCCTCCCCGACGTGCCGGCCTACCTGCTCGCCTGGGGCGGGGACGCCGTTTGCCAGAAGGCCGCCGCCCGTGCCCTGCTAGGCCATGCCCCGATCACAGGGCGGCTGCCCATCTCGCTCCCACCCAACCACGTACGGGGCACGGGCCTTGATCGAGAGGCCCCCCCGTGAATTACCTCATCGGCATCGACGGCGGGGGCACCCGCACGACGGTGGTGCTGGCTGACGCAGACGGCACCCCGCGCTACCGCCACGAGGGGCCGGCGAGCCTGGTGCACCCCGACGCCCCCGAGGCTGGTGCTGCAGCTGTGGCGGGCGTGGTGACCGACGCTACCGTCCAGGTGGGGTGGGAGAGACCGGCTCGTGCGCTGTGTGCCGGGCTGGCTGGGGTGGGGCTGGAGGCTGACCGCAACGCGGTCAAGCGTGCTCTCGAAGCGGATGGGCTCGCAGAGCAGGTCGCGGTGGTGACCGATGGGCGCGTGGCTGTCGAGGGGGCCCTGGGGTCGCAGCCAGGGTTGCTCCTGATTGCGGGGACCGGCTCCATCGCCTATGCCAAGGCTGCCGATGGCACCCTGCAACGCTGCGGCGGGTGGGGGCTACGTCTCGGCGACGAGGGTAGCGCCTACGGTACTGGCCGTGCCGCGCTCGTCGCTGCTCTGCATGCTGCCGATGGGCGCGGCCCTGCCACATCGCTCCTCGACACCCTGTTGGCCGCAACGGACTCGGCCATGCCGCGGGCCTTGCCCGCATGGACGGCCCGGGCGTCCAAGGCCGAGGTAGCCTCGCTCGCTCGCCTCGTGCAAACCGAGGCAAGCACAGGCGACCCGGTGGCGAAGCACCTCCTCGATGCCGCCGCGCTCGCGCTCGCCGCACACATTCCGCCGCTGGTGGCCTGGATCGAGGCACGACACGTGAGCGCCCGCCTGAACGCCCCGTGGCCCCTCGCATACCTCGGCGGCATGTTCAGGTTGCCCGGGTTCACGGCGCGAGTACGAGAGGCCGTCCAGGTGCGCGTTGGTGGGGCGGTCGAGTGTGCCGAGGCTCAGGCTGACGCGGCCACGGGTGCGGTGCACCTTGCGGCCGCGCTAGCTCGCAAGCACGGACCCGTCTAGCGACGGGTCGTGGGTGTTGCGGCGGGGGGGCGTAGCGCGGCGTGCACCGCATGGGCGATGGAGGCACCCAGAGTCGCAGACGCATCGTGGCCGTCAAAGCCCTCCGTGAGGATGACCAACACGTAGGGGGTAGCGTTGGCAGAGGAGGGCCCGGGGTAGACGAGGGCGGCGTCGTGGTGGATGCGGGTGATCCAGCCGGTCTTGTGCGCCACCCGCGCGTCGTTGGGCAGTCCGGCGGGGATCATCTCGTTGTGCCGCTGGTCCAGCAGAATCTGGATGGCGGCACTATCGGCTTCAGGGCCGACCGCGCGGCCGTCCCGGAGAGCGGCCAGTAGCTGTGCGAGGTCGCGCGCTGTCGCGGTGTTGTTCAGCCCTGCACGGTAGGCGGGGATGTCCTCGACGCCGCGCACCACGCGCATCGTCGTCGTGCCGAGGCGCTCCATCGTCGCCTGCACCGAGTCGGAGGTGACGAGGTCGATGAGGAGGTTGGTGGCCAGGTTCGACGAGTGCGTGGTCATCCGCTCGGCTAGCGTACGCAGGGGGACGGCCTCGCCGAGCTGCTCGTAGAGCGCAGGGTCGGAGTCGTCAGCGATCTGGTACGGCGAGTCGTCGAGGACGGAGCGGAATTCGTTGGTAAGCACGAGCGAGTCGCTGAGGTCAAACCGACCCGCGTTTGTCTGGCGGAACAGCTCAATCAGCACGGGCACCTTCATGGTGCTGGCGGCATGGAAGGCGCGGTTGGGGTCGCCGTGGTGGAATTGCATCGCGCCGTCGAGGACCGTGACCGCGACCGTGGCCTCGGGGTGGGCCGAGACGAGCGTATCAAGATGAGCGCGCAGCTGGCCTAGGTCAGGCCTGCGGCTGGCGGCGTCGGGATCAGGCGCGCAGGCGGCGAGGAGCATGGCGACAGCCAGGGCGAGGCTGGTGGCAAGAAGATGGAGCGTGCGCATAGGAGACGGCTAGGGAGGACCCAGAAGGTAGCGTGGTGGTAGATGTTCGGTCGATTCAGCCTGTCCGTAGATCTGATCGCGCCCGCTCGACCATGCGTGTTGTTGTCGTTGCCATAGCTAGCATCGTTGCCTTAGCCAGCGTCATGGCCCTAGCCCTCGTCGTGGCTCCCGTCGCGGCAGCCCAGGAGCCAGCCTCCTCGCCCGACTCCACCTTGCAAAAGGCCATCGTCGCGGCGGTCGACGGGTTCGAGGGCGTCGTCGGGGTCTACGCCGAGCACCTGCCTACGGGCCGGACCGCAGCGCTCCGCGCCGACACGCTGTTCCCCACGGCGAGCCTGATCAAGGTGCCGATCCTCGTCGCCACGTTCGAGCGCATCGAGGCGGGACACCTCGACTACACCGCGCCCCTCGTCTTCCGTGACTCGCTCCGGTACAGCGATGCCGACCTCTTCGGCGACCTCCGCGACGGCGCCGAGGTGCCGCTCCACCAGGCTGCCGAGCTGATGCTCTCGGCGAGCGACAACACGGCCAGCCTGTGGCTGCAAGCCCTCGCGGGCGGCGGCGGCGCCATCAACGCCTGGCTGGCGGCCCATGGCTTCGCAGCCACGCGGGTGAACAGCCGGACGGAGGGCCGGCGTGCCGACTGGGAGCGCTACGGATGGGGCCAGACCACACCTCGGGAGATGGCTACTCTGCTGCGGCGAATCGTGGACGGGCAGGCCGTCAGCCCGGCCGCCGACCAGGAGATGCACCGCCTCCTGACGCGTACGTTCTACGACGACGAGGCCCTCTCGGCACTCCCGCCTAGCGTCCAGACCGCGTCCAAGCAGGGGGCGGTGATGGAGTCCCGCAGCGAGGTCGTCTACGTCCATGCGCCGAGTGGGCCGTACGTGTTCTGCATCATTACAAAGGCGCAGACCGACACCCGCTACGCACCGGACAACGCGGGCTACAAACTCCTCCGCACGCTCTCGCGTTTGTTCTGGACGACCTTCGAGCCGGACCACCCCTGGGCGCCTGCGGCGGGTCACACGCGGTATCGATTCTGAAGGTCGGTGGCCTGGGCGGGGCTACGCCGAGTTCGCCCCGTCGGCGTGCTGCAGGAGGCCGAGTTCGGCGAGTTCGGCCAGCACCTTGGCGGTGTGCGTGGCGGCCCCGACGGCCTGGCGCACGGCCACCATCTGCGAGACGAACGCGTCGGGCCACGGGCGGACGGCGTCGGGCATGGCAGGGGAGAGGCCTGCCCCGATAACGGCCCAAGGCGCGGCTAGCCCGGGGCACGGCTAGGTAAGCCGACCAGGTGCCGCTACTTGCCTACTGGGCTGTCGACGGAGACCACAGCGCGGGTGTGAATGTCTCCATAGAGGTGGCCGTCTCCGAACTCCCCGATGAAGATGTAGGCCTCTTCGGCATTTTCAAGAGTCTCGACAATCGCGGGCAGCATCGATCTGAGATACGAGAATTGAAGTTGGTACCGAGTAGGCTCGTACTTCGGCGGGCGGAGCTGCTGCTCCGTATCAACAAATCGAAGGATTGCGTTGGTGACGCACGAGCTTGGCGATGGCACCCCGTGCAGTTGGATGTAGGCTTGGTTGCGAGGTGTTGGGTCGGCGGTGCTCTGTACGTAATTGGCTACATGCGTGTTGTAGGCCTGGATACTTAGGATTTGTCTAGTCTGGGCAGCACACTGTTCCTGTCTTGCCTCCTCGGACACGAGAGTGGGTGGGGCGGCTTCAACCGACTCACTGGGCTGGGGAGATGCGACCTCTGTGGGCGCTTCACGTGCCCGTAGGCGTGTACGAGTCTTCTTAATGGCTCCGTACCACACGGGGTGAGGTCTAGCATGGGTCACAGTGGAATCCTTGACAAAGCCGAGCATATAGCAAACAAACTGGTCCTGCGACGTACCACATTCGAGCGGCTCGGGGGGGAGGTACCGGGGTTCTTCAGCATCTTCCTGTGCGAAAGAAGGAGCCGCTGTGAGCAGCACCGCGAAGAGAAGCGACGAGAGGCGAGGCATAGCGTAGGCGGGAGATGGATGGATCTTCCAAGAAGGAAACCAGCAGCCACCGTTCCTGCCCTCGCGAGAACACGGGATTTTGCGCCGTTCTACCTGAGCACGACGAATCGTCGCACCGCCCAGTTCTTACCCGAACGCAGGCGGACCACGTAGGTCCCTGGCGCGAGGCCGTCCACCGTGAGTCGCTGCGCACCCGGAGTGACGTTGAGCCTTCGAACTCCGCGGCCTAGCAGGTCTACGACCTCAGCGATTCCGCCATGCATGCTCTCCACGTCGAGTGCGACAGCCCCAGCAGACGGGTTGGGGAAGACTGAGCTAGCCGACAGCGTGGGCTGGTGTGGGGTGCTGGTCTCTGTGCTCGTGACCACAACGTCGGGGAAAAAGGCGCGCCGGATCGCGGTGGAATCGAGCACGAACGGGTTGGGCATGCCGTCCTGAAACGGGGCGACGGCAAGCGTTCGGTCGTACTCGGCCGCGTCCACAGGGTCGGCGTAGTGCCACCGGTAGAGCGTCTCGACCTGTGCCTCGAACCAGGCAAGGTCGAGTTGGTGGGTGGGGCCTTCGCCCTCCGGTCCGTACATCGTGCGCACGTAGAACAGGGCGCGGGCGATGTTGCCCTTGGCGTCTTCGCGCGGTTCGAAGAGTGAACTCTCGAGCCGCTCCGACCACGAGTCGATGGCACCCGTCGGCACGGCGTCTTGGGTGGCTTCGCCGCCATACCATCGGCTCGTCTGCGCATCAGGTGACTCACCGAACGGAAGGTTACTCCGCGCGGAGTTCACGTCGCAGCGCGAAGGGGCGAGGTGGTGAAGGTCGCGATCGGCGAGGCCGCGTCCAGTGCCCATCGAGCGAGGCCAGAGGTGCTCTTGGCTGAGGCAGAGCGGTCGAGCGTTGTTGTTGTAGACGTCCTGCGAGGGGTCGTCGTTGGGGGCGCCGTCGAACGGCACGAACGCCCCGGTGTAGAGGCACCGGGCACCGGGCTGCGCCCCCAGGGCTGTGGAGTCGACGACCGCGTACAGGCGGTCCTTGCTGGCGGCGGAGCTGGAGACGCTGCCGGGCTTGTAGTCGTGGAGGAGCGAGCCGATAAACGCGCTGCCATTCAGGCCGGGGGCAAGGTCGTGCTGCTCCTGCGCTAGCGTAACCGGGCCTGCGAGCAACGCAAGGAGGACCCACAAGGGACCGGGCAGGGAACGCATCAGAGGGGGGCGGACGTGACTAGAGGATCACTGCTCAGTTCGGCAATCCGAATGCCAGTATCGACACGCGCCTAGGCTAGGGACATGACCCCAGCGTAAAACCTGCATCCTATCGATATAGGGCGGTGCAATTAGCCAAAAATGGACCCAAGGGGCACGTTCGCAATGGCCTGGGCGCCGGGCCTGCGAAGAAGCAACGCCCGTCAGCGTAGCCAACGCGTCTGGTGAGGGGCGCACCTTCGTACGCGGGGCCTAGCAGATTCGAACGGCTGACCTTGCCCGCGCCGTTTCCCCGATTGAGCGCTGTAGCCTGGCTATAGACTAGACTAAAAACCGTCAGGGAGTGTTCGCGTGCAAGCCTGGCACCGAGGTCAGGACCGTGTTGTAGAAGGTGTTGTAGATGAGTTGGGCATCGGCTGAGTTGTAATACCCAGCGGTGAATTCCGCGACCAAGTCGTGTGCCGGCACCACGAAGATGACCTGGCCTCCATTGCCCCGCACCGAGATTACGTCTACCGTCTCGCCGTCGGGTTCGTCATAGCGGAGGAGGTTCCGCCACCAAAGGAAGCCGTACGGCTCTCCGTTGAGCCTTGTCCGAGGCCGCACCGAGCGCTCGATCCAGTCGTCTGAAACGACCTAGTCCCCACCCCATCGCCCGTCGTAGAGCACAAGCAGGCCCACCTTTGCCATGGCCTCTGGTTGTTGAGCCCCTCGCGCTACGGGAAAAAGAGCAAGCTGGAACAGGTCAGGCCCCCTTCCGCCTTCGCAAGCTCATCCGCCGGGACGAGGCGTACATCGAGACCGTGCTCTTGAAGCCGTTCGAAAGTGCGGGGTAGGTGATCGGGATACACCACGGTGTCGCCCACCAAGAGCGCGTTGGCCGCGAACGGCTCGGCTGGATCGATTTCGATCACGTGGACGTCGGCGAACACAGCCGCATCCACCCACGTGGGGTTCAGGAGGACGGTGTCGTCGGCCACGGCGGTGACGGCGGTCTTCAGGTGCAGGCAGTCGTTCAAGGAGACGGCCTCTACGGTGTAGCCATGGGCCGAGACGAGCGCCCGGAGTTGGGCAAGGCCCTCTGCGTTCGTTCGGCCCGACGTGCCAACGAAGAGCCGGCGACCAAGGCAGAGCACATCGCCACCGTCGAGTGTGCCCGGCGGCTCGATAGAGGCGATGCCGGAGCGGTAGGCTGGCAGGGCTGCGGCTACCGCGGCCGTCTCGCCTCTCCTGGACTCCGCGCCGGGCCGGGTGATGATCGCAATCTCATCGAACACCACCGCGGTGTCTTCGATGAACACGGAGTCGGGCATGTCGAGTCCCGCAGGCAACCGCTCCACCGTGCAGCCAAGTTCTTCGAGCAGGTGCTCGTAGGCAGCGTGCTGAGCGCGCGCCCGGACAAGGTCGATATGCGTCCTGGGAAGGTGGGTGAGGGCGCAGGCCTCCAACGCTGGACTGATTGCGCGTGTCAGCGCGTGGAGTGGGCGGGAAGGCGGGGGCGCAACGTGGAGACGGGGCATGGGGAACGGGTGCACCAAGGCCACCAGCAGGCTGCGGCTACACAAACAACCCAGGTAGTTCGTCTGTCATCGCAACTGCGACGGGGTCCTGCGGCAACCCCCCTCGCCTTGGCCATCCTCAGACGACGGACGCCTCGCCGTACGTCGGAGGAGCGCGAAGAGAGGGGTGGATTCACGAAGTAGAATCGCCCCTCAGATCAGCCTTGGTGGCGTCTGAGGGGCGATTCGCGGGGAGTGGAGCATAGCGGATTCGAACCGCTGACCTCTACAATGCCATTGTAGCGCTCTACCAACTGAGCTAATGCCCCGGACAGGGCAGCAAAGATAGGGGCACGGTGCGACGCCGAGCAAGGCCAGCGCATGCGAAGATCGCGTGGCGAACCCGCGCCCGCTGCCGCACAGGTAGGGCGGTGCCTAGCTTGCACCTCTGCCACAAACGCCAGCCCTTGCCTTGATGCCCCGCCTGCTCGTCGCCAAGTTCGGCGGCACGTCCGTTGCCACGCCCGACCGCATCCGTCACGCCGTCAGCCTCGTCCGCGACACGATGCCGGCCGAGGCCCGCCGCGTGGTCGTCGTCTCGGCGATGGGCCGCGCTACCGCCGAGAGCCTAGGTGTCACCGACACGCTCCTCGACGCCATCGGGGCTGCGCTGGACCGCACCGGCACCCACCGCGCCCTCCTCGACGCCCTCCGCCGTCGCCACCTCGACGCCGTCGCTGCGCTGGCGACATTGGAAGAGCGTGCCGACCTTCGCGCCGAGCAGAACGCACTGTGGGGCGAGGCCGGCGACCTCCTGGACGGCGTCTGGTTGCTACGCGAGTGCACCCCGCGCACCCGCGACGCGATCTTGAGCTTCGGCGAACGAGCCAGCGCCCCGCTCGTGGCCGCGGCATTCCGCGACGCCGGGGAAGCCGCGCGGGCCCTGGACGCACGCAGCCTCGTCCGGACCGACAGCCGGTTCGGCCATGCCACGGTCGACTTCGCCACCACGCGGGAGCGCACGCAGGCCGCGTTTTCCGACATCGAAGACCCGACGGTGGCCGTCGTCACCGGCTTCATCGCCACCGACGCACACGGCGTCACGACCACGCTCGGGCGCTCCGGCAGCGACTACACGGCCACCATCCTCGCCGACGCGCTCGACGCAGACGAGGTGACCATCTGGACCGACGTGGACGGCGTGCTCACCGCCGACCCTGAACTGGTCGCGGAGGCGCAAACGCTCGACCACCTGAGCTACCAGGAAGCTACCGAGCTGGCCTACTTCGGAGCGAAGGTGCTCCACCCGCGCACGATGCAGCCCGTGGCCCGCAAGGCGATCCGCCTCGTGACGCGCAACACGATGGCGCCCGATGCACCAAGCACGGTCATCGGGCCGTCGCAGCCGCCGTCGGGCCGCGACACAGTGAAGGCGGTCACGTCGATTCGCGACGTGGCGGTGCTGGTGCTGGAAGGCGCGGCGCTCTACCAGCATCCCCGGGCGTCGAGCTTGGCGCTGGCGGCGCTCTCCGAGGCTTCGGTGCCCGTGCTCATGCTGTCCCAGGCGTCGAGCGAACAGAGCCTCTGCGTGGTGGTGTTCGGCGCGGACCGGGAGAAGGCGCTCGACGCGCTGCGCGGGGCCTTCGCCGCCGAGGTTGCCCAGGGCGACGTGCGCGTGTCCGCGTTGGCGCAGCCCCATGCGCTCGTTGCGGTCGTCGGCGAAGCCATGCGCCATCAGGCTGGCGTCGCCGGACGCATGATGGCGACGCTCGGCAAGGCCGGGATCAACATCACGGCCATCGCGCAGGGGTCGAGCGAACTCAACATCTCGGTCGCCATCGCCGATGCGGACACGCCTGCGGCCGTCCGCGCGCTCCACGAGGCATTCCCGATGAACCGCCTGCGCGCCCACCTCGCGGTCGTTGGGGTGGGTGTCGTCGGGGCCGAATTGCTCGGCCAACTGGCCGAGCAGACGGTGCCGCTGCTAGAGCACGTCGACCTCAACCTCAAGCTGGTGGGGCTGTCGTCGTCCAAGCGCTCCGCCTTCGAGGCCGGGGGCCTGGACGCCGCCGACTGGCAAACGGCTCTCGATGCGGGGGCGGGCACGGGCTTCGCCGCCCTCGTGGACGCCTTTCTCGACGCGCGCCTCGAACGCAAGATTCTGGTTGATGCGACGGCGTCAGCGGAGGTGGCCCAGCGCTATCCGCAGCTCCTCGAAGCGGGCATCGCCGTCGTGACGCCAAACAAGCGTGGCAACACGCTCGACGCCGACTTCTACGCCGCGATCCGGCGGGCGGCCCGCCTCCACCGTGCGCCCTACCTCTACGAGACCACCGTCGGCGCCGGGCTGCCAGTCATTTCGACGCTCCGCGACCAGCTGCGCTCCGGCGACCGCGTGCAGCGCATCGAGGGCGTCTTTTCGGGCACGATGGCGTTCCTCTTTAACGCGCTCGTTGATGGCCAGGGGTTCTCCGAAGCGGTCCGTGAGGCCAAAGAGCGCGGCCTGACCGAGCCTGATCCGCGCGACGACCTCGGGGGAGAGGACGTCGCGCGGAAGCTCCTCATCCTGGCTCGCGAGATGGGCCTCGACGCTGAGATGGCCGACGTCGAGGTGGAGTCGCTCGTCCCGGACCGCCTACGCGGCGTGTCGGTAGCCGCCTACCTCGACGGCATCGCGGACGACGACGCGGCGTGGGCGGAGCGCCTCGCCAAGACCCGCGCCGAGGGCAAGCGGCTCCAATTCGTCGGGCAGATCATCCAGGAGGGCGACGGCTGCTCGCTCTGCGTAGGCGTGCAGGCCGTCGGTCCAGACTCGGCGCTCTTCACGCTGCGCGGCACGGACAACCTCATCGTCTACACGACGGACCGCTACCTCGACCGCCCGCTCGTCGTGCAAGGCCCCGGCGCAGGCCCAGCCGTCACTGCAGCCGTCGTCCTCGCCGACGTCATCCGTGCCGCGGAACTGATGAGCTAGCCGGGATTTAGGATTCGAGATGCTCGATGTGCGATAGCTCCTGCATCCGACTATCGAATCGTAAATCAGAAATCGCCCATCGTCCATCACCATGAAGGCCTACCGCACCACGGTCAAGATCAAGTTGGGGTTGATCGTGGCGGCGGTGGCGATCGCGGTGGGGTCGCTGGTCTACACCAACGACCTCGCGGAGCGGATCATGGAGCGCGAGCGCGGCGCGATCCAACTCTGGGCGTCGGCCATCGAATACCAAGGCGCGGTGAGCACGGTGGGCAACCCCTACGCCGCCGAGCTGCGCGACCTCGCGGCCCGCATCGCGAGCGCAGACTTCGCAGACCTCGACCCAGCCGTGCGCGACTCGCTGGCCGCAGCCGTGGCGTGGGCGCGCAGCCAGCCGACGAGCGAGGAACTGAACTTCGTGTTCAACGAGGTGATCGAGCCGCAGCAGTTCTCCGTGCCCGCCATCATCACCGACACGACCACCACCGTGGTCTACGTCGCCAACAACGTCCGCGTGGACTCCGCGCGGGGCGACGCGGCGGTCCAGGACGAACTCCTCCGCCGCGCCGCCGCCTTCGACGAGGTCCACGAGCCGATCCGCATGAGCCTAGGCGGCGGCGTCGAACAGCTTGTGCACTACGGCGAGTCGGACCTCGTCCGGGTGCTGCGCAGCTTCCCGTACGTCCAACTCATGGTGGTGGGCCTGTTCATCCTAGTAGGCTACCTCGGCTTCAGCTACGTCCGACGCAACGAGCAGTCGAGCCTATGGGTGGGGATGGCCAAGGAGGCCGCACACCAGCTCGGCACGCCGCTCTCCAGCATGCTGGGCTGGATCGAACTGCTGCGCCTCCACAATGAGGAGGACGACGCCACGCTGATGGCGGCCGACGAGCTCGACAAGGACGTCGAGCGGCTGCGCCGCGTGGCGGACCGCTTCCAGAAGATTGGCTCGGTGCCGGAGGTGCGTCCCCACGCCGTGGCTCCGGTTGTGGAGAGTGTGGCGGCCTACGTGCGGCGCCGCGTCCCGCAGCAGGGCCGCCATGTCACCGTGACGACCAACGTGCCCGCCGACCTCGCCGCTGACCTCAACCCCGACCTCTTCGAGTGGGTGATCGAGAACCTGCTCAAGAACGCGCTCGACGCCATGGAGTCCGATGGCGCGCCTAGCGACGGCGCAATCACCGTCACGGGGAGCCGGAGTGGCGACGCGGCCGTGCTCGACGTGCGGGACACGGGCAAGGGGATGGACCGCGCGACCGCCCGGCACGTATTCCGCCCCGGCTTCTCGACGAAGAAGCGCGGGTGGGGGCTCGGGCTGAGCCTCGCCAAGCGGATCGTGGAAGACTACCACGGCGGGACGCTCACGCTCCTCGACACGAGACCGGGGCAGGGAACCTGCTTCCGTATCCGTCTTGCCGCTGCAGCACGTCCTGGGCAGGGCGACGGCGCTCCGGTGGCCTACCCGTCGCGCCAACCGCCGACGGCGGCCTCAGGGATCCCACCGCAGGCTACGCCTTGAGCCGACGATGCGCCCCGCCTATCTTCCCGCTCCCGATCCGAACCGTTCCAACCCACGCCAACCGACTCCCCCGATGCGTCTCGTCCTCTTTGGCCCGCCCGGCGCGGGCAAGGGCACCCAGGCCAAGCTGCTCGCCGAGGGCCAGGCCCTCACCCATCTCTCCACGGGCGACGCATTCCGCGCGGCCATCAAAAACGAGACCCCCGTCGGTCTAGAAGCCAAGCGCTTCATCGACGCAGGCGACCTCGTGCCCGACCGCGTGACCAACGGGATCGTGGACGACTACCTCGCCCGCATCAGCTACGGCGACGTGATCTTCGACGGCTACCCCCGCACGGTCCCACAGGCGGAGTTCCTTCTCGACCTGCTCGACCAGCACGAGGCGCCGCTCGACGCGGTTGTGAGTCTTCAGGTGCCGGACGCCTTGATCGTAGACCGGCTCAGCAAGCGCCGCATGGACAAAGAGACGGGTGCGATCTACCACCTCGACTTCAAGCCGCCGCCCGCGGACCTTCCAGCGGAGCGCCTGCTCCACCGAGCCGACGACCAGCCCGAGGCGATCCAAAACCGCCTCACCGTCTACCACGCCGACACTGCCCCCGTCGAAGACGTCTTCGCTCAGCATGGACTCGTCGTCAAGGTGGACGGCACCGGGACGATGGACGAGGTTCACCAGCGCATCCTCGACGTGCTGGCTACCATCGCAGCGTAGACGCCCCACGGAAGCACGCCGCTAAAGAGCGGGGAGGGCCTTGTGGCCCCCTCCGCTTTTTGAGAAATGCTTGGCTGGGCTAGCCCTCGGCGGGCGTGAAGTCGACGAGCTCGACGTCGAAGATCAGGAGCGCGTTGGGGGTGATCGGGCTACGCGGCGGCGGGGTCATCCCGTACCCCAAGGTGGGCGGGATGAAGATGCGCCAGCGGTCGCCGACCTTCATCAGGCCGAGGGCCTCGTTCC
>JBCCLD010000039.1:0-18744 GCA_039027055.1 Bacteroidota bacterium | reverse complement strand
GTCGGTGTTCGAGTACATCGAGGTGTTCTACAACCGGCAGCGTCGGCACTCCACGCTGGGCTATCTGAGCCCGTGCGACTACGAAGCTCAATCCTTCCACAAGGGGGTGTCCGTCAAAGCGGGGTAATCTCAGACTACGAATCCGTATGATACCAACTCCGCTTGCAGAGTTGGGTATGAGTGTGTGGACGGTTGAACGTCTGGACGGTTGACCGTGTGGACGAGGAGAACCACCTTCACACGTGGACGCGCGGAGGGGACATCCGCGCTGCATACGTTCACACCCAAAGCCGGCCTCGAAGTTGGGGACCAATCGCAACGACGCTTCCGGATTTGACATGACGCGTCGTCTATGCAGGAAATCGGGCGCAGCACCCGGGGCCGAGGCAGCGTGTTAGCTTGGTGCCTCCCATCATTCCGCCAGCCCGTCTCTGCCCATGCCCACCGCCGACCGCCGGGGCCTCTACTGCAACCGCACGCTCAATCTGCGTCGCATCCGTGCCGTGGGGTACGACATGGACTACACGCTCATCCACTACCACGTCGCGGAGTGGGAGGGTCGAGCCTACTACCACGTCCAACAGCGCCTCGTGGAGCGGGGATGGCCGGTTGAAGCGCTGACCTTCGATCCGCACCTGGTGACGCCCGGCTTGATCGTGGACACAGAACTGGGCAACGTGGTCAAAGCCAACCGGTTCGGCTACGTCAAGAAGGCATTCCACGGTACCCGTCCGCTCGCCTACGACCAACAACGCAGGGCCTACGCTCGCACGCTCATCGACCTGGAGAAACCTCGGTGGCGCTTCCTCAACACGCTGTTTTCCATATCCGAGGCCGGACTCTACCTCCAACTCGTAGACCTCCTCGACGCGGGTGACTTGGATGAGGTGGACGGGGGGACGCTGGGCTACGGTGCCCTCTACCGGCACGTTCGACGTGCCATCGACGAGGCACACCTGGAGGGCGTCCTGAAGGCCGAGATCATCGCGAACCCCGACCGCTTCGTGGACCGCGATCCGCAGGTGGCGCTTACCCTACTCGACCAAAAGCACGCAGGCAAAAAGCTGCTGCTGATCACCAACTCAGAGGTCAGCTACGCCGTCCCGATGCTGCGCTACGCCATCGACCCACACCTACCAGGCAGCATGACCTGGCGCGACCTGTTCGACGTGGCGATCATGGCCGCACGGAAGCCCGACTTTTTCGCGTCCGCGACCCCCGCCTACGAAGTCATGGACGTAGACAATGGCTTGCTGCGAGAGAACGTGGGCCTCCTTGCGGAGGGCAAGCTCTACGTCGGTGGCAATGCTGGACTAGTGGAGCGCTCGCTAGGCCTCTCCGGTGAAGAAATTCTCTACGTCGGCGACCACATCTTTGCAGACGTGCGCGTCTCGAAAAGCCGCCTCCGCTGGCGCACCGCGCTTGTACTACGTAGCCTCGCCGACGAGATCGAAGCGCTGCACCACTTCGACGCGAGCCAGGCCAAGCTGGCAGACATGATGGCGCAGAAAGAACTGCTCGAAGCCGAATTCTCAGCGCGACGCCTCGAACACCAGCGCAACCGCGACGGCTACGGCCCCCAATCTGACCACGCGCTCGAAGACTTGCAGCGCGCGATGTCGAGGCTCCGCACCCAACTCGTCGGCCTCGACGACCAGATCGCTCCGCTCGCGCACGCCTCGTCGACGCTCGTGAACCGAAACTGGGGACCGCTCATGCGGGCTGGCAAGGAAAAGAGCCACCTAGCGCGGCAGGTCGAGCGCGACGCCGACGTATACATGACGCGCGTCTCCGACTTTCTACCCTACACGCCGTTTGTCTACCTCCGCGCCCACCGGGGCAGCCTACCTCACGACTCAGACGCCGCGGCCAAAGCCGAGGTCGATGAACTAAGATGAAGAACGATGGATGAGTGCAAGTGCAGGATATACCGAAGAAGTGGTGACTGAGTTGAATCGAACGTCACACGTCAACCAACGCGCATTGCTATGCGGTTGAACGTCTCCGCGGTCGTGGGCGTGCTGGGGGCGCTGCTTGGGGCGTTGGGCGTGGCGCTGCTCGCACCGATGATGGTGGCGCTCTACTACGCTGAAAACGTTTGGTGGGCGTTCGGGGCGACCGCCCTCGTGGCGAGTGGAGGCGGGGCGGCGCTGTGGTATACCAACCGACCGCAACGAGAAATTCAGATTCGTGACGGCTTCGCCATCGTGGCGCTCGCCTGGATCGTGGTCTCGCTCGTAGGGGCGGTGCCCTACGTCCTGACCGGGACACTCGGCTACACAGACGCCTTTTTCGAGACGATCTCCGGCTTCACGACCACGGGCGCGACCATCCTCGGCGGGGAGGACACGCCTGCCATCGAGGCGCTACCGAATGCCTTTCTCTTTTGGCGAAGCCTGAAGCACTGGCTTGGGGGTATGGGCATCATCGTGCTCACGCTCGCGGTGATGCCGTTGCTCGGCATCGGCGGCATGCAATTGTTCAAAGCCGAAGTGCCAGGGCCGACGGCCGACAAGCTCACCCCGCGCGTCCGCGATACGGCCACGCGCCTGTGGAGCATCTATGCGGGCCTCACGGTCGTGAACGCTGTGCTGCTTCTCCCCGAGATGAACGTCTTCGACGCAGTCAACCACGCCTTTTCGACCATGGCCACCGGCGGGTTCTCGACCGAGAATGCCTCCGTGGGTCAATATGGCTCCGCGTATGTGGAGTGGGTCACCATCCTGTTCATGTTCATCGGTGGCGTCAACTTCACGCTCCACTACTTCGTTCTGCGCGGCAAACCGGGGGCCTACTGGCAGAGCGGGGAGTTTCGCGTCTACCTCGCCATCTGTGTCGTGGCGACGGCGCTCATCACGCTTGCGCTCTGGGCCCCGACCAGCGCGGTCCTCCCCGCAAACACCGGCGACCTCAACGCGCCGGGCCTCACGCTCGCAGGCTTCCTCGACGCGGTCCGAGTCGCAGCGTTTCAGGTCGTCGCGATCATCACGACCACGGGGTTCGGGACGAGCGACTACGAGGTATGGCCCGCGCTCGGGGTCGGCGTGCTGTTCGTCCTGTTCTTCGTGGGGGGGATGGCGGGGTCCACGAGTGGCGGCTTCAAGGTGCTACGCCACGTGTTGCTCTTCAAGAACGCGCAGCGCGAGGTGCATCGGCTCCTCCATCCCCAGGCCATCTTCCCAATCCGCCTCGATCACCGCGTGGTGTCGCCCGAAGTGATGCGCAATGTGCTCTCGGTTGTTGTGCTCTACCTCTTGTTGTTGCTAGTGGGTACCCTCGTACTGGCCGCGCTCGGGCTCGACCTGTTCAGCGCCTTCGCAGCCACCGCCTCGGCGGTAGGGAACGTGGGTCCGTCGTTTGGAGCGTTCGGCCCTACCGAGTCGTACGCCCTCGTGCCCGGGCTGGGGAAGTGGGTCCTGAGCCTACTGATGGTCGCGGGTCGCCTGGAGATCTTTACGCTGATCGTCCTCCTCACGCCCGACTTCTGGCAACGCTAGCGATGTTGGATTTTTGTTGTACGATGTTGGAATTAGTTTCTCACATCGCAAATCAACAGATCATACATCGCACATCCTACAATTCCCGGACGACCTTGCAGGGGTTGCCGGCTGCGAGCACGCCCGCCGGCAGGCTCGTCGTCACCACGCTCCCGGCAGCGATGGTGGTGCCGCTGCCGATGCGCACGCCGGGGTAGACCATCACCCGGTCGCCGATCCAGCAGTCGTCGCCGATGTCGACGGGGGCGGCCTTCGCCATCCGCCCGGCGCGCTGGGCGGGGTTCATCGGTAGCATCTGCGTCTGAATCATCACCTCGCAGCCCAGCACCGTACGGTCGCCCAGCTTGATCGGCGCGAAGTCCATCAGGCGGCAGCCCGGCCCGATCTGTACGCTCTCGCCCGTGGTGATGTGGCGTCCAAACGCGACGGCCAGCGGCGGCTCGACGCGGATGTCCTCGCCCGACACGTCGAAGAGGGTGTAGATCAGGGCGAGGCGCTCAGGGCCGTCGGCAGGGGCGTCCGAGAGCGCTTGGCAATGGCTGGCGGCATGCCGGTGGTAGAGGTCGATCTCCGGGTCGTCGAGGGGGTAGGCCTGCCCGGCCACCATGAGGTCGTAGGCGGTGGCCCCTTCAGGCTCGTTGTCGTCCAGGTCTGGATAGCCCGATACGACGAATTTGCTCGTGTCGGGCGGCCTACCAGGAGCAGCGTCGGTGCCATGAGCAGAAGCTGCATTTCCGTGAGTCGGTCGAGTAGAAGGAGGGGTGGGCGTATCGGAGGTAAAAAACGGCATCGGACTCGACGGTTGGTGCAGGATCACGTGATCCGAGCAAGCGATGTGCCGGGTTCAGGTTGTATTGGGGCAGACAGCCTTGTACGATAGCAGACTATCTTGTATCGTATAGGCATAGTCTTAGCACCCTTGTCATCATGCGAGTCTTAACCGTTGTCGCTCTCGTCTGTGTCGCAGCTCCGCTATGGGCGCAACCAGACCCCAACCCGCCATCGGCCTACTTCCCGCTGGATGTTGGAAACACGTGGGAATACGAGGTGACCATAGACCAAGCCGGGCTTCCTCTGGCACCGATTGTATACAGGGACAGCTTAGTGGCGGATTCCCTGGTCGGTGGGACGCGGTACATCGTCCAGCAGCGCATACGCATCGATCTGGAAGGCGGCCTCATCTACGCCGAGCCGCTGGAAGACATGTTGCTCCGGTTTGATAGCGATGCAGCCACGGTGATGCGTCGCATGGAGTCCGGAACAGAGATCCCATACCTAACACCATGCCCGTTCGACTCGCCGATTGATGCGGCCCCGTTGGACTGCGGAGACAACGCTGTCTTCGACGTTGGCCGAAAGGCCACGACTGTAAACATCGGCCCGAGAGATGCACCGACGGATGTCATCACTACCACCCTGAAATCGTTCACGTGGAACGATACCGACTCGCTGTCGCTTGCTGCGGGACTAGGAATCGCTAGAGAGCGTCGGTGCGAAGACGACTGCCGGTTACGCACGCTCCGCTATGCACGGATCGGAACGAGGACGTACGGGGTGCCGAGGGTGCCTACCCTGATCGTACTACCAGACAGCAATTCGCCCACAGACTACTATCCTCTTGCCATCGGGCATGCATGGGAATATCGTGGAAATATTCTATCCGATCCGGAATTCCGCATCGAAATACGTCGAGATACCGTCATCGAAGGGACGCGGCACTTCGTCCAAGAGAAGTGGCTGCTGGAGCCAGGATCGGAAGAGCCATCGTACACAACGTTGCTCATTCCTACCGACAACATACCCAGAAGGGCTACGTGTCTAGAGGCACCGCTCTACCTACTTGTGGATCAATTCGGTAGCACTCCGGCTGAGGCCGTCTGCGCTCAAGATATGCCAATGAATCCGACACGGGATCTGTATGTTGCTCGACAGGGCGTGGTCCTCGGGAAAGAGACGATCACCAAGGTGTTCGGAAATTTGGGCGGGGCTAGTTATTACGCTGCTGGGCTCGGCGACCTTGCGTTTTTCGGTGACCCCGCAGGCAGTGGGTATTCGTTGCGATATGCCCGGATCGATGGGGAGGAATTCGGCACGGCTACACTGGAGTACCTCATTGGAGTCTCAGCCGAGGATACCGTGCAGCCTACCAAATTTAAGATCACTGCGTATCCCAACCCTATCGCAGGGCAGACGACCCTACGCATTGCCATGCCCACTCCTGCTCGAGTCACCGTTGAGGTGTATGACGTGCTCGGGCGCCTCGTTTCGGGGAGCACGATTGGCCCACGTTCCACCAACGATACCTTCGTCATCGAGACAGGCACGTGGGCTTCAGGCTTCTATCTCGTGCGTGTGCAGACTGAGAGCGGGCACACCGAGACGGTACGGTTAACCAAGCGCTAGCGGGGGCGAGCGCTAGCGTACCACGGTGAGGCGGCGGACGGCGCGGAAGTCGTCGCCAGTCACGCGGACGACGTAGAGCCCCACGGGCAGCGCCTCCACATCGATCTCGACGGCGCGGGTCACGTCGGCGTCGAGCGTGCCAGCGAAGAGGTCGGCGACCTTGCGGCCCAGCACGTCGTAGAGCACCACCTGAACGTCCTGCGTGCGTGCGACCGAGAAGGTGATCTCAGAGCGGTCGGCAGTGGGGTTAGGGTAGAGCGTGTAGATCGTCACGCTGCCCGGGGTCACGTCATCGGCATCGGCTGTGGCAGCGAGCACAAGCGGCGCATCGATGGTGGCGCTGGCAAACAGCATCGGCTGCGCGAGCACGGTCGGTGCAGCGAGGAGGGCGAGCAAGAGCGTAGCGAGGCGCATCACAGGGAGGGCTGGGGTGGTTGTAGGCAAGATAGGAAGTTCCAGCGACTTTCCCACGGGGTCCTACGGTTAAATCGGCGCGGAGGTTCGCCACCAATAGTAGGGTCTAGGAGCGCCTCAGACGGGCGTGTCGAGCCGCGAACGGATTCGCTAGATTGAACGGAGTAGGGCCGCTCCTGCATTTGTTGCAAAGCGCGTGCCCTATCGCCGTCATTTCTTCGCATGCTCTCCCCCCGCTTGCCTAGCCTCCTCGTAACTGGGGCCGGTGGCCAGATCGGCTCCGATCTCGTGCGGCGCCTCCGCGCACGACACGGTCCTGACGCCGTGCTCGCCACTGACCTTCGCCCGCTGCTCCACACCGGTGGTCCCGCTGACGTGCTCGATGTGCGCGATGGAGACCGACTGCACCTCCTATGCGAGCGCCACGCTATCGATACGGTCTATCACCTGGCCAGTCTCCTCTCGGCTACGGGCGAGCAACAGCCACACCTTGCGTGGGACGTCAACATGAACGGGCTGCGGCACGTCCTGGAGGTCGCCCGTGAGCGGCAGCAGCGTGTGTTCTGGCCGTCATCCATCGCCACGTTCGGCCCGACGACCCCGCGCGACGCCACGCCCCAGACGACCGTGCTGGAGCCCACGACCATGTATGGCTTGACCAAAGTGAGTGGGGAGTTGCTGTGCCAGTATTACGCCCACAAGTTTGGTGTCGACGTCCGCAGCGTGCGCTACCCCGGGCTCATCTCGTCGGGAGCGCCACCGGGTGGTGGCACCACCGACTATGCCGTGGACATGTTTCGCGCCGCCGTGCGCGGCGACCGCTACACCTGCTTCGTCGGGCCTGACACCGTGCTGCCGATGATGTATATGCCCGATGCCCTCCGCGGCACGCTCGCCCTCATGGCGGCTCCGGAAGATGCCATCACCGTTCGGACGAGCTACAACTTCACGGCGCTCAGCTTCTCCGCCGCCGAGCTTGCCTCCGCGATCCGTCACCGCGTCCCCGACTTCGAACTTACCTATCTGCCCGACTTCAGGCAGCACATTGCCGATACGTGGCCGCGCTCCGTAGACGACGGCCAGGCCCGCTCCGATTGGGGGTGGACGCCTGAGTACGACCTCGACGGCATGGTGGCCGATATGCTCGCCCGCCTCTCTCCCCGCCTCCACGCGCGGTGAAAGCTCGACCGATGAAGTACCGAGGTTGAAGTAGGGTCAGCCCGTTATGATCTGCTCGGCCTCCCCACCATGCCTAGGGCGTGTAGAGACCCAGTCTGATCGGCGCTCACGGCCGCCGCTCGGCCTCCGCCCACCTCTACAGCATGGGGGGTCCACCCGTCATCCAATCCTACGGGATCGCTCTCCTCATGCGCCTTTCGGAGACGAAAACGGTGTCTCGTGCGCCCCTGACCCGATCAATGTCCACACGCCCTAGCTGAACGTCCAACTTTGCAACGTCCAACTTCCCCCATCATGCCTTCTACGACCGCGCCCGCATATTTCCAGCAGACCCTCGACGAAATCCGGAAAGCCGGTCTGTACAAGTCAGAGCGTGTCATCACGTCTCAGCAAGATGCTGGCATCGCCGTGCTCGGACCTGGGCAGGGCGACGGAGCGGCCCCTGAACGTGAGGTGTTGAACTTCTGTGCCAACAACTACCTCGGCCTTGCCAACGACGCCGATCTCATCGCGGCGGCGCAGGAGGGCGTCGCGAAGTACGGCTTTGGGATGGCCTCGGTGCGCTTCATCTGCGGCACGCAGGACGTACACAAGGAACTGGAGCATCGCCTCGCCGCCTACCACCGTAAGGAGGACTGCATCCTCTACGCCGCCTGCTTCGACGCCAACGCGGGGCTCTTCGAGGTGCTGCTCGACAAGGAATGCGCGATCATCTCCGACGCGCTCAATCACGCCTCTATCATCGATGGGGTACGACTGTGCAAAGCAAAACGTTACCGCTTCGCGCACGGCGATATGGCCGACCTCGAACGGGCACTCAAGGACAGCCAGGACGCGAAGATCCGCATGATCACCACCGACGGTGTCTTCTCGATGGACGGCGACATCGCCAAGCTGGACGAGATCTGCGCGCTCGCCAAACAGTACGACGCCCTCGTGCACGTAGACGAATGCCACTCGACCGGCTTCTTCGGGCCGACGGGGCGCGGCGCGGCGGAGCACCACGGCGCGCTCGACGACGTGGACATCATCACCTCGACGCTCGGCAAGGCGCTCGGCGGGGCCTCGGGCGGTTTCACCGTGGCCAGCGCGGCCATCGTCGACCTCCTGCGGCAGCGCTCGCGGCCCTATCTCTTCTCGAACACGCTCGCGCCTGTCATCGCCTACACGAGCCTCGCCGTCCTCGACCGGCTGGAAGAGACCGCCGACCTACGCGAAATGCTCGTCCACAACACGGCGCACTTCCGCGACGGCCTGACCGCGCGAGGCTTCGACATCCGGCCCGGTAGCCACCCCATCGTGCCGATCATGCTCTACGACGCCGTCCTGGCGCAGCGCATGGCTGACGCACTCCTCGACGAGGGCATCTACGTGATTGGTTTCTCATACCCGGTCGTGCCCAAAGGCGAGGCGCGTATCCGCGTGCAGATCTCCGCCGCGCACACGGCGGAACATCTCGACCGCGCGCTGGACGCCTTCGAGCGCGTTGGGACCGACCTCGGCGTCTTGCAAGCATGACCGTGCGACGAGTTGCTCTTGTCACGGGTGTGAGCCGCGGCGGCATCGAGGTCGCGGTCACCGAAGCGCTGGCTGACGACGCGTGGGATGTGGCAACGGCCTACTTGCGTGGCTACGACGCCGCGCAGCCGTGGGGCAACTCGGTGGACGACCTCGACAGCGTCGTGCTGGCCGCCCCGCACGAACTCGCCCTGCTCGGCATCGCTGCGAACGTCGTCAATCCTGGTCCGACGGAGTCGGACTGGATGAGCGACGACCTTGATGCCGGACTCGCTGCGCGTACGCCCGGCGGGCGCGTTGGACGGCCCGACGGTGTCGCCTGGCTCGTCTGTTTCCTCAGAGCCGACGAGGGACGACGGGGCATCGGCCAACGCCTCAACAGCAACGGCGGCTTCGCGTGAGCCACCCGGTTCATCTGATACCTTCCTACACGTTCTCCCGCATCGAATCCAGACAACATCATGGCTACGACCCTCGACGACATCGCCAGCTTTCTCGACGCGCGCGGGATGAAGTACGAGCGCCGCAGTGAGACGTCGATCCAAACGGGCTACAACGGCTTGAGCCGCTACCGCAACCCCGGCGGCGACAATCTGCTGCGGCTCGTTATCCAGATCGCCGAGGAAGGGCGCTACTTCATGGTAGCCGCGCCAGAGGCCTACATCGTCCCTGTGGAGAATGCGGGCCCGTTCTTGCAAGCCTGCGCGATGATCCAGTGGCGCACCAAGCTCATCCAGTTCGAGTACGACGCCAACGACGGCGAAGTGCGGGCGGTCATCGAGTTCCCGCTCGAAGAGGCACCGCTCACCGAAGGGCAACTCATGCGTTGTGTGACCGGAATGACGCAGCTGCTCGAAGACTACCACGTCGTGCTCGCCCGGGCGCGCGACGAGGGCGTCGTCCGATTCGAGCAAGACGAAGAGCGTACCGTCGAGATGCTGAGCCAACTGCTGAGCGGCTACCCGCCCGAACTGCTTGCCGAGGCGTTGCAGCGCGCTCACGGCCGGCAGGGCGGACCTGAAGCCGAGGCGTAATCCACGAATGATCCGACCGAGACTCCTTATGGATGACCCACCCGTATCGGGCCCAGGGGGGCTAAGACTGATCGATCATGTTGCGCTGGAGTGGACGTCGGTGGTGGCCAACTGCACGATGAACCGGGAGCGGGTCCTCGACGGTGGCAACGGCTACGGGCGTGAACTGGGCGTTGAGCCGCTGGCATTCCTAAAGGCACGGCTGGGGCAGCAGGAAGAAGTCGCTTGGCTCGACATGTGCTGCGGGCGCGGGCGAGCCTTGTCCATCGCGGCAGAGCAGCTCGAGACCGAGGGGCTCCGGCACCGGTTCTTCCTGCATGGCGTTGATTTGGTCGGGGGCTTCGACCGACGCGGAGCCCAAGACCCGCCTGACTTCCACGAGGCCTCGTTGCATCGCTGGGCAGCGTCCCGGAGCTACGACCTGATCACGTGCATCCATGGGCTCCATTACCTTGGGGACAAGCTGGGCGCACTTGCTCGGGCAGTTGGCTGGCTGAAGAACGACGGCCTGCTGCTGGCCCACCTTGACCTCGACAGTATTCGGATCGACGACGTAGACGCCCGACCATGGCTAGGCCGAGCGCTTCGGCGCCAGGGGCTGACATACAACGCCCAGCGTAGGCTCGTGCGGGGCAAAGGCACGCGTTCGATACGCTGGGGGCTGGCCTACGTCGGCGCGGATCCTCACGCCGGACCGAACTACACCGGTCAACCAGCTGTCAATGCCTACTATCGGGTCGAAGCGGAGCCCGCCAAGCAATGATCCACCTACGATGCACCTTGCCGACCTCGACCTCAGCGACGTCTACTTCCACACGAGCGCGGAAGTCTTCGCCACGCTCGAAGCCGCCTGTGCGGCGAATCCCGACCTGGCCTCCTTCGAGGTAATCGGCACGAGCGAACTGGGGCGACCGATCGCCGGGGTGACGCTAGGCCATGGACCGCGCACGGTCACGCTCATCGCCGGGGCGCACGCCGACGAGCCGGTGGGGCCGGAGACGCTTCGCACTCTCATCCTCGAAACGCTTGCGGCACGCGACTGGGGCGCGGCGGACGATGGGTTCACCGACCTATTTACACGCTTCACCTTCAAGATCGTCCCGCACGCCAACCCCGATGCGGAAGCCATCAACCAACCGTGGATCACGGCCTGGCCCGACCTCGGCGCGTTCCTGCGTCACCGGCTCCGCGAGCAGCCTGGACGCGATGTCGAGTTTGGCTATCCCGTGATGCGCTCAGAGAACCGCGCCGTGAGTCGCTTCCTGTTCGGTTACGCGCCCATCGCCCTGCACGCCAGCCTTCACGGCATGGCCTTCTCCGAGGGCGCGTTGCTCCTCGTCGAGCGGCACTGGGCAGAGGCCCACCCCGATCGGCTCGCGGTGCTTCAGCGGGGCTACCTCGACGCGGCTCGCACCATCGCCACGCTCGGCCCACATGACCAGGATCGCTCCGGAGACAAAGGGTTCCGCTACCTTGGTCCTGGCTTCTGGACTACGCCTGAGGGTACCGCGATGCGTGCGTATTTCTTGCGGGCGGGCGACCCTGAGACTGCAGCGAAGTTTTTCTGGTCGTCCATGGAACTGGCGCGTCTTGCTGGATACGATGCCGACCGACAGGCCGCGCCGTTGTGTCTCGTGACTGAGCTGCCTCTCTGGCGCATCGATCAAGACCCTGCCAATCCGCCCGGGGAGCCTCGCAACTTCGAAACGTTCCGGACCGTGCTGCCTGATCTCACAGCCACTGCCAAGCAGGGGACCCTGGCCGATACGGACCTCGACGCGGCCCGGGAACGATTCGGGCTGCGTCCGCTTGCCCTACGCACGGCCGTCCGGCTGCAGCTGCGCGTGCTCGACCTCGGACTTGCGGCGCTCGGCCCTACGTGAACCTAGGCAATCGGGTTTGAGAAGAGGAAGCCGCGATCGTGCGAAAACAGGGCGAAACGGAACTATTCGGGGGAGGCCTGGAACAAGAATAGTCTCTGGCATAACCAGCCGCCTTCGCGGAGTGCGCCACATACGCGCTCCAGCCCTCCGGGGTAGTTCAGTTCTTCTCGGCGGCCAGGGTGCCCGTTTTCTATACTGGTATGAACCTCTACGTGGGCAATCTGCCCTTCTCGACTACGGACGAATCGCTGCGCGAAGCGTTCGAAGCACACGGCACCGTTACCTCTGCGGTCGTCATCAAGGACCGCGAAACGGGCCGCTCACGCGGCTTCGGCTTCGTCGAAATGGAATCCAAGGACCAAGGCACTGCCGCCATCGAAGCGCTGCACGGGTCCGACCTCGGCGGACGGACGCTGACGGTGAACGAAGCACGCCCCCGCCAAGGTGGCGGCAACCGGGGTGGCAACCGCGGCGGCGGCGGCGGCTACGGCGGCGGCAACCGCGGCGGCGGCGGCTACGGCGGTGGCAACCGCGGCGGCGGCGGCTACGGCGGTGGCGGCGGACGACGCCGCGATTGGGACAGCTAGACCGGCCCACACCTGCACTCCGCGCGAGGCTCAACCTAAACAGTTGGGCCTCGCGCCGTTTGACACCGTCCCTTTTCCATAGTGGCCGTGGGACCTAGCTGCATCGTCATGCCCTGAGTATGCCAGGTGCTACGTTCCCCATGCGGATACGAGTTGCTCGGTGGCGATTTGGATGAGACATCTTGGGCCAGCGTCGGTCCATGCACAGAGGGTGGGAGAGGGCATGCCCATAAAACAGTGAACAACGCCAATCCCATATGGTCGTCACCCTTGACTTCTGGAACACGATGGTGGTCGCCCAGACAGGTGGCGACGCACGTCGGCAAGCACGCACCGAGCACCTCCTTGCGCTGGTGCGCCGCCATCGTGACGAACTGACCCACGACGATCTTGCGAGGGCTCGGCGCGCGGCCCATGCACGGTTTGATACGGTGTGGAAGGCCGAGCACCGTACGCTAGGCGCGGACGACTTGCTGCGCTACCTCTGGGACGAACTCGCGCTGACTGTCACCGACGACGAGCACGTCGAGACGGTGCGCGTCTACGAGGAGAGCCTGCTCGTTGGCGCGCCCGACCTCACCCCCGGCCTTGTCGCGTTCGTGCACGATGCTGCCCGTCATCATCGTCTGGGCATCATCTCCGATACGATGTTCTCCCCAGGCCGCGTCATCCGGCAGCTACTCGATCGGCATGACGTGCTTGGTGCCTTCGACGTGTTCGCCTTTTCCGATGAGACAGGGTGTGCCAAGCCCGACCCCCGGGCGTTCAGCACGATTCTCGACGAGACCGGGGCAGCGCCTTGCGAAGCAACCCATGTCGGCGATCTACGGCGAACAGACGTGGCGGGCGCCTTGACGGCAAATTGGACGGCGATCCAGTACACGGGTGTGCACGAGGACGACCCTTCTCACGGACCTGCCCCCGATGCCGTCGCGCCAGATTGGGACGCCGTCGCTGCGGCGTTAGAGGATCGGTGAGCCATGGACCTACGGCTCGCGACACCAGCCGATGCCGCAGGCGTGCACGCGATCTACGAGCCCATTGTGCGCGACACGGCGGTCTCATTTCAGGAGGTCCCGCCGACCGTCGAAGACATCGCCGAACGCATCCGGTCAACGCTGGACACCTTTCCCTGGATCGTTGCGGAGGACGATGTCGGTCTCGCGGGGTACGCCTATGCCTCGTCGCATCGAGGGCGGTCGGCCTACCGCTGGAGCGTCGAGGTGTCGATCTACGTCCACGAGCGGTGCCGTCGATCAGGACTTGGGCGGGCGCTCTACGGCACGTTGCTGCCCACGCTCGCCGCACAGGGCTTCGTCACGGCCTGGGCAGGCGTGACGCTGCCGAACCACGCAAGCGAAGCGCTGCACCAGGCCGTCGGTTTCGAGCGCGTGGGCACGTACGAGAACGTCGGCTTCAAGCATGGGCAGTGGCGCGACACGCGGTGGTATCGCTACGCGCTGCGCACGCCTCCCACGTCACCGTCCGAGCCGATTGCGTTGCCTGAATTCCTCGCATCGGAGCCGTGGCCCGCTGCACTCGTTGCCGGTCGGCGGTTTCGTTGCTGATCCACCGGCGCGGGTGCGCCGAAGTCCTACCTTCCGGTCCCATCCCTCGACCCTTGACCCTTGACTCATGACCTTGCAGATGGTTGACCTCCGCCGCCAAGTTGCGGAGATCCGCGACGAACTCGACGCGGCCATCGGCGCGGTGCTCGACAGCGGCGCGTTTGTTCGCGGGCCCTTCGTGCGTGCCTTCCAGGAGTCGCTCGGCACCTACCTCACCGACGGGCGCGGCACACCCCACACGCTCGGCGTAGCCAACGGCACCGACGCGCTCCAGATCGCCTACCAGGCGCTCGGCATCGGAGCGGGCGACGAGGTCATCATGCCCGCGTTCACCTTTTGCGCCACCGCCGAGGCCGCCGCGCTGCTTGGGGCCACGCCCGTCTTTGTTGACATAGACCCGGCAACGTTTAACCTCGATCCGGATAAGGTGGAGGCCGCGATCACGCCGCGGACGAAGGCCATCGTGCCCGTCCACCTCTTCGGCCAGTGCGCCGACCTGACCACGTTCGAAGCGCTCGCCGAGCCGCATGGCCTAGCGCTGATTGAGGACACGGCGCAGGCCGTCGGGGCCGAACACATCAGACCGGACGGGGCGCGGCGCTTCGCAGGGACGATTGGTGATATCGGCACAGTGTCGTTCTATCCATCGAAGAACCTTGGAGCGTATGGCGATGGCGGCGCGCTCCTCACGCGCAGCGACGCCCTCCACGAGCGGATGCGCCAGACCGCCAACCACGGCGCGGCGCGGAAGTACTTCCACACGACCATCGGCGTAAACAGCCGCCTCGACGGCATCCAGGCCGCGATCCTCGGCGTCCACCTGCGCCACCTCCCGGCGTGGACGCGCGCCCGCCAATTGGCTGCCGCGTGCTACGACGCTGCCTTTGCACCGAGCGCCTTCGTGACGCGACCAGCACGGGCCGACTACAGCACGCACGTCTTCCACCAGTACGTCATCCGCGTGCCGGTCGACACCCGCGACCAGCTCCGCGACGCGCTCAAAGCGCAGGGCATCCCGTCGATGGTCTACTACCCGACACCGCTCCACGCCATGCCCGCCTTCGCCGACGCACGCGTGGCGGGTAGCCTTGCCGAGACCGAGCGTGCTTGCCAGGAAGTCCTCGCGTTGCCGATGCACCCGTGGCTGTCGATGGACGATGTCGAACGGATCGCAGATGCCGTGTTGGGCTTCTTCGGCGAGCGCGCCGTCGAGGCTGCAGCGATGGCAGAAGCGCAAATCGCTTGACAGGGCCGAAGTAGGGCCAGGCAACGGTAGAGTTCGGAAGGGACCCCGTCCTCGGAGTGACCTAGACTACGCTTACGTCCGACCGGGTGCGATGTGCGGGAAACGGGACCCAACGTTGAAGCACGTACAGCTTACAGGCTGTGACAGAACGATGTCGCGGCCGAAACGCAAACTGGTCACACTCCAGCACTCTTTTTCAACGTCTCCCATTCAAAGCATGAGCACCCCGACCAGCACCCCCGCCATGGACGTCGTGACCGCGATGTTCGCCGCCTTCAACCGGCACGACATCGACGCCCTCGCTGCGCTCTACGCCGAGGACGCTGTGATCGAGTCGCCCGACTTCGAGGAGCCGCGGCGCGGGCCAGCCGGCATCCGTGAGACGTACACGCCCTACTTCGAGGCGTCGCCCGACATCCAGGACGACGTGACCCGCATGTTTGGCAGCGGCGATCTCGTGGCCGTAGAATTCGTCTCAAGTGGGACGATGACAAACCTCGGCCCCGACGACCCCGACGTCATGCAAGACAAGGCGTTCGCGATCAACATCGCCGCCGTGCTGGAAGTCCGCGACGGCCAGATCGTGCGCGACGTGACCTACTTCGACCAACTCGGGCTCCTGCACCAACTCGGCCTCGCGGACGAATAGGCAGCCGTGCTATTCGGCACGGAGCACGTCCGCCGGGTTCGCCGTCACGATGCGGCGGACCTGCGTGGCGAGCGTCGCGGCTGCAGCCAGGGCGACGACGCTAAACGCCAGGGCGAACGGGACCACGTTGAGAGGCATGCGGTACTCGAAGATCGAGTCGAGCAGGGCACCCAGCAGGAGGTAGGCAAACGGCGAGGCGAGCACGAACGCCACGAGCAGCATCACGAGGAAGCCGCGGTTGACGTGCGTGGTCACGCTGGCGACAGTCGCGCCGAGCACCTTGCGGACGCCGATCTCGCGCATCCGCCGCCCCACGTTCTGCGCCGCGATGCCGAAGAGGCCCATCGAGGCGAGCAGCAGCGCCATGGCCGCCGTGAACACAAAGATGCGGTTGATGCCCGCGTTCTCCGCGAAGGCCTCGTCGAACACCGTGTCTTGGAAGTAGCCCCCGAACTCGATGTCCGGGTAGAGTCGCTGCCACGCTGCCTCCATGTCGGCAAACGTCTCCGTAGCGCGGCCGTCCCGGACCCGGAGCGCGATGGCTCTGAAATTCGCCTCGTCGGCAATCGTCACAAAGGTGGGGTTGATCGGGTCGAAGAAGTCGTCGTAGTGGAAGTCCTCCACGACGCCCGCGACGGTGTAGGTGCCGGTGATCACGCTGTCGCGGCGTACCGAGAAGCTCTGGCCCAACGGCTCGTCCCAGCCGCGCTGCGCCACGAACGACGCATTGACGATCGCGGTGGTCCGGGCGGCGTCTTGGATCGCGTCGAAGTAGCGGCCTTCGCGCAGGCGTAAGTCGAGCGTGGCAGGATAGTCGGCACCGACTTCGAGCCGGACGGCCTCCATCTGCGTGCCGTCGACGTCGAGCACGACGTAGCTCTGCGACCGACCGATCGAGTGCTGTGTCCCGGCATACTGCACGACGTCCGGAAGCTGCGCGACCTCCGCCTCGACGGCGGCGAACTGGGTCGGCGTGTCGAGCGGCACCACGAGCGTCTGCGCCTCGTCGTAGCCCCAGTCGAGTTGCTCCTGGTATTTCGCGTTCTGGACGAACACGACGCCCGCGATCATCGTGAAGAACGCCAGCGTGAATTGCAGCGTGAGGAGGCTATTCTGCACCCACCGGTGGCGCGTCACGGTCTGGGTGCCACGCAGGATCGAGGCGGGGCGCAGACCCGAGATGTAGAACGCGGGGTAGGCTCCCGCGACGAACGCGGTGACCGTGAGCATGGTGCCGAGGAACACCCACAGCGCGCCGCTGCCGAAGTAGTCGGCCTCGATGCCGAGGTTGGAGATGTCGTTGAAGCCAGGCGTCGTCACGAAGTGGGCGACGAAGACGCCGAGCGCGAGCGCCAGCAGGCACAGCAACACGTTCTCGGCGAGGAACTGCGCGATGAGCTGCCTGCGCTGGCCGCCGAGCGTCTTGCGGACGCCGATTTCCTTGAGCCGCTGCACAGCGGTGGCGAGCGTCACGTTGACGTAGTTGAAGCACGCCAGCAGCAGCAGCGCAATGCCGATGAAGCCCATCACCATCACCGCTTCGGTGGGCGGGCCGCCGCCGAGGTCGCCGCGGATTTCCTGCGAACGGTGCGCCATCTCCTCAAGCGGGGTCAGAGGCAGCGAGGACACGGCCCAGTCGTGGCTGGCCGCGTTCTGGAGCGCCACGTACGGGCCCATCGCCGCGGCGACGTCTGGGAGGTCGTCCTTGTCGCGCAGGAGGAGAAACGTCGCGTCGGTGTACGAGGCCCAGTCTTCTAGGCCGTCGCCGTGCGTGTCGCCGAGGAGCCGCAGGGTTTCGTAGGGGAAGATGGCGCGGAAGCCGAAGCTCGTCTTCTCGTCCAGCGGGTCGACGATGGCGCGTACCGTGAAGGCCATCGGCTCGTGCCCATTGAACTCGACCGTGAAGCTCTGGCCCAATGGCTCAGAGTCTTCGCCGAAATACTTTTCCACCATGCGCGATGAGATCGCGAGCGCGCCCGGCTCGGTGAGGAAGTCAGCCTCGCCGTCGAGGACGGGATAGTCAAAGATCTCGAAGAAGCTCGGTTCGGCGAGCATCACCCACTCGCCATGCTCCTGCTCGACACCGGATTCGGTGGTGTAACGGAATGTGGCCCCACGCTGCTCGATGCGGACCGCCTGCTCGACCTGCGGGAGGTCCGCCACGAGTGCGGGGCCGAGCGGCATCGGCGAGTCGCCCCAGATTTGCCGCTCGCCGTCCCGCTCTACGATGTTGTGGACGAGCACCGTCCGGTCGCTGTTCTCGTGGATGTGGTTGACCGTCATCCACTGGTGGATGAACAGGAACACGGTGATCGCCGTCCCGATGGCGATGGACAGCCCAACGAGGTTGATCGCGGAGGCGACTTTGTTTTTGAGCAGCGTGCGGTAGGCGAGGCGGACGTAGCTACGAAGCATCAGGCGGGGTGGGGCAGCGGCTCGCTGAGCAGGGGCTCACGGCCCGCGACGAGTGGGCCAAGCACAACCGCGCCCTACGGGACGATCTACCGGGAAGTTGCTCGCGATGGAGTCAACGACTGTGATGTGGTCCAGAGCGAGTCAAACACGAGAGTCGTGTTGGCCGAACGAATGCGACTTCCTGGGGGCCAGTAGTCAGACGACCAAGTAATACTGATTCGGCACGAGGGTGTCAGTATACTGAGCGCGCACCAACGCCTCGCCTCATGTACCTCCGCTACGACACGCTCATCGCAGAGACGCCGGATCAACTTGCCCGCCTGGAGCGCCAACACCGACGCTCCCCCGTCG
>JBCCLD010000038.1:0-19122 GCA_039027055.1 Bacteroidota bacterium | reverse complement strand
CCCGCTGCGGCCAGCCACACGACCAGCCCCATCCAGCCTAGCAGCACTGTTCCTCGGTGGCCCAGCAAACGCATCCCGGTCGATGGCTTCCGTGCGGGTCATGCCCTACACGTCGTGCCAGTATAGACACGCACCCTTTGAGAAAACAGGAGGGCTGGCCCTCGTGAGTCTCACAGCACGTGCATGCCAGCCCAGGCGCTGCCGTCCAGCAGCGTAGCGTCGGGTCCGAGGCCAGCCACGCCTTCGCGCAGACCCAGCCGGCCTCCACGCGGACCCAGCCGGCCTCCACGCGCACCAGGGTCACGTAGTCACGGCCCGGCTCGATGGCCGTGCCCTGCCGGATGGGCGATGGCGTCTGAAGGGTGTCGATTACGCCCCGCATCGATTACTCATGGAAACAATCCGATGGGCTAGGGTATCACGCGCCCACCGGATACGTCGGCCTGCACGTTGCGTGCGGCGAAGGCGGGCGCTTGGCATCGCTTTTGTGCCCCGCGCCTCACCCGCGCGACGTAAGCAGACGTAGTTCGCGGTTGAATCCACCGCGCCTGTCGTTGTATCCTCTGCCAGCTTAACGCGGTCACCCGTCCCCCCGCGGGATCGTTCTTCCCACCAGCCCCACCTGGTTCGCCCGACGATGTTCGACTTCGAATTTGGTGACTACCACGACCCGACCAGCGGCGACGCGCTGCGCCAACTCATCGACGCCTACGAGGCGGGACGCCGTACAGGGAACGTCGGCTTCTACGACTCCGAGACGCTCGAAGACATCGCCACCTTCTACTTCGAGGAGGGCCGTCTGGAGGACGCGCTGGAGGTGATCGACCGGCTGCTCGATGCCCAGCCCTACTCGTCCGACGCGTGGCTGCGGCGCGGGGTGCTGCTCAACCACCTCGAACGGCACACCGAGGCGCTCGACGCCTACGACCGCGCGCTCGCGCTCAACCCCGCCGACGCCGAGACGCTCATCAACCGCGGCATCACGCTCGACACGCTCGACCGGCTCGACGAGGCGCTCGGGGCCTACCACGCCGTCCTCGACCTCGACCCCCTCAACGAGGACGCCCTCTTCAACCTCGGCATTGCCCTTGAGAAGAAGGGCGACTTTGCGCAGGCCATCGGTGTCCTCGGCGAGTGCGCCGACCTCGCCGCCGACCACCCCGAAGTCTGGTACGAACTCGGCTACTGCTACGACCAGCTCGGTCGCTTCGACGACGCCATCGCGGCCTACGACAAGCAGATCGACCTGGAGCCCTACTCCGAGAACGCCTGGTACAACCGCGGCATCGTCCTGAACCAACTCGGCCGCTTCACCGACGCCGTCGAGTCCTACGAGTTTGCGCTCGCCATCCGTGACGAGTTCGCGAGCGCGTGGTACAACAAGGGCAACGCGCTTGCCAACCTCAACCGCCCCAGCGAGGCCATCGAAGCCTACCTGAAGGTGCTCGCCTACGAGGACGGCGACGCGGCGACGTTCTACAACCTGGGCCTCGCCTACGAAGACCTCGGCGAACTGCCGACGGCTGTGGACTACCTCCGCCGCTCAGTGCAGGTCGACCCGCTCTACGCCGACGCGTGGTACGGCCTCGGCTGCTGCCTCGACGCGGAGAACGCGCACGACGAGGCGCTACTCTGCTTCGCGAAGGCCCTTGAACTGCGTCCCGAGGCCGGCGAGTTCTGGCAGGCCCGCGCCGACACCGAGTACAACGCCGGACGTCTCACCGACTCGCTGCGTTCGTACGCCCGCGTGGTGCAGCTCGAACCGCACAACGCCGACGCGTGGCTCGACCTCGCCGACACGCAGTATGACGCCGGGGCCTACGCCGAGGCGCTCGCCTCCTACGACCGCGCGCTCTCGCTCGACACCCGCTCCGTGGACGCACTCCTGCGCCGCGCCCACCTCCTGTTCACCCTCGACCGCCGCGCCGAGGCCATCGACTCGCTGCGCCGCGCCTTCGAGCTCGATCCGGCGAAGCGCGAGGAGGTCCGCCGCGCCTATCCCGAACTGGCCTCGGACAGCCAGAGCCGCCACCTCTTCGGCCCGCTGGAAGGCGGCAAGCCGCGTAGCTAGGCTCAGGCCACCAGCAACCAAGCTTCAAAGCCGCTCGGTATCGCACTGGGCGGCTTTTTCGTGATCGCGTTCGTGGTCGAGCCGGGTGTCTAGACGGCCTGGCCGGGCTGATGCAGTCCCCAGACCCATTCGAGGATCGCCTTCTGCGCGTGGAGGCGAAACTCGGCTTGCAGCAGGTGCCGGGCCTGCGGACCGTCGAGGACCGCACCGTCCACCACCACGCCGCGCCGGACGGGGAGGCAGTGCATAAAGATGCCGCTGTCGGTGCGCTGCATGCGGTCGGCGGTGAGCTTCCAGTCGGCGTGCTGCGCGCGGAGGGCCGCCTCGTCGTCGGGGGCGTCGTAGACGGCGTCGCCGTGCCACGCCTTGGCGTAGACGACGTGGGCGCCGCCGTCGGCCGTGAGCGCGGCGTCGAGGTCGTCTGTCTCGGCGATGGAGCCGCCTGCCGTGGCAGCAGTAGCGCGGGCCGCGTCGAGGACGGCGGCGTCGAGGCCGAAGCCGTCGGGGCGGGCGACGGTGACGTGCAGGCCGAGGCGCGCCGCCATCAGGAGCGCCGAGTTCGGGACGGCGCGAGGGAGTGGCTTCGGGTGCGGCGCCCACGCGAGCACGAAGCGATGGTCCCGCGGCAACACTCCACGTTCGCTGAAGTGCGTACGGATCGTGGCCGCGTCGCCGAGTTCCTGGCACGGATGCCACCGCGCCGATTCGAGGTTGACGACGGGCACGGTCGCCACCTCGTTGATGCGGTGGAAGAGCGTGTCGGCGTGGTCGGCGTCGCGGTCGGAGAGCGTGGCGAAGACCCGCACGCCGAGCGCGTCCACGTAACGGCTGAGCACGCCGACGGCCTCGCGGATGTGCTCGGCTGCGTCGCGGTCCATCGTGATCGGCTGGCCGTCGGGGCCGTGGTCGCGCCACTCGAAGCCCCAGACGCCCTGGCCGGGGTTGAGCGTGACCGCGTGCGCGCCGAGGTGCGCCGCCGCGAGGTCCATCGAGGTGCGCGTGCGCAGCGACGACGCGAAGAAGAGCAGCCCGAGCGCCTTGCCCTGCGCGGTCTGGGACCAGCGACGCTGCTCGTGGTGGACGAGGGCACGGTCGAGGCAGCGCGTCCAGGCGTCAGGTGGGGCGTCGAGCCAGGAAGTGAGCGAGGGCACGAGATAGTCAGGTGGGTGGCAAAGCCGCAAGGTAGCACGCCCGGGGCCACGCGTAGGCCGCAGCCTGCCTGTGCGCCACACCGGCGACGCGTCTCCCTCTCTCCAACCGGTGCCGCCTCAGCTATTGAGGAACGCCAGGTCGATGGGCACCTCCACGATGCACCCGCTGCGCGCGGTGAGCGTGACCGCGTCCCGGTTCGCGTGCGGGTCGATGGTGGCGACGTGGTCGAAGTCGGCCGGGATAGCGGCGACGCCTGCGATGCAGGCAATCGGGAACGGCTCGCCGTCCAGCACCGCCGACGTCGGGATACCGGTCTCGGAGACGGGGTTGGACGCGGCCGACTCGGCCAGGCCGAAGTGGAAGTACGACGTGACCTCCTCTAGGCCGAGCACGTTCACGTGCCGCCCGTTCCAGGGCGCGTAGTGCCGTCCGCCGTTGGAGATCCACAGGATCGTCTGGCGGAGTACGCGCGGGTCCTTCAGCGTGAACCACACGTAGCCTTCCTGCGGGAACGCAACGGCCGTCCATCCGATGGGGGCATCCAGAGGTGCCGCGAGGAGGACGAGGTCCTCGTAGCCGCGCCGCGCCGGGTAGCGGCTGAGGTCGGCTGTCGTCCCGAGGACCGTCGGGACGGCGTCGAGGGCATCGAATCGAGCGCCCGGCTCCAGGAGCGAGTAGCCGCGCTGGGCCGGTACCTCGACGGGGAGCGGCGAGGTCTGGCCCCAGGCAAAATCACTCGTAGAGACGAGGCCGCTCCCCTCGCGGTCCGGGAAGCGGAGCATCGCGTGGTGTCCGAACGTCATCGGCCCGGTCATCCCAGCGAGCGTGTGCCGCTGATACAGCGCAGCGTGGCCGTCTACGAGCGTAATCGTCTTGGTGACGCGGCCCGGGCGCACCGCGGTGTCGAGCGCGAGTCGGAGCGTGGTCCGGTCGTCAGCTCGGTCCAGGCGCTCGAAGGCCCAGTTCGCGTTGGCCGTCTCGCCATGCGGCGGGTGGCACTCCCCCTCGAACGACTCCGCGTTGCCCCCAAAAGGCGCACAGAAGAAGTCGCCGCGGAGCACCTTCAGGATCGGAGGCAGGTCCGCCGTCGGCTCGGTGGCCCACGGAGCCACGTGGTAGGGCTGGACGGTCCGGTCCCCGAGCCGGAACGCGACCGGACCCAGGTGCCCTCCGGCCTCAGTCACGAAGGCCTCGACAGTATCGTGGGCCAGCCGCCACGAGGGCTGGCCGTGCACGGTATAGGCGGGCGTGTTCATGCGTGGCAGGCAAGCGGAGCTCCGCGCACGCCCGCCTCGATGCGGGTGAGGTGCCAGCGGCCGAGGTTGGCCGCGAGGAGCTGGTCGAAGTTGGTGCCCGCGAACGCGATGTTGGTCGGGTTGCCGAGCGTGTGCGCCTCCCAATCGTCGAGGAAGATCTCGGGGGCGGCGCCGGGGACCACGCGGTAGATGCGGCAGGGTGTGTAGCACGAGACATAGAGCGCCCCCTCGGCATCGACGGCCACGCCGTCCGGCACCGTCTCGGGCAGCAGCGCCACCGTCTCGCGCTCGCCCGCGGACCCGTCGGCGTTGATCGCCACCCGCTCGACGCCAGGCAGCCACGAGCACACGACGTAGAGCGCGTCCCGCTCCGGCGTCAGGCACATCCCGTTGGCGAAGTTGAACGGCCCCGCATGCCACACTCGAACCCGCCCTTCCCGAACCGAGAGGATGCGCCCGTTGACCTCGCGGAAGGCGCCGCTGTCGGAGACATAGAGCGTGCCCTCGGCATCGAAGACTGGATAGTTCGGGATACCGAGGGGCGCGCCGTCCTCAGGCGTCCGCGCGATCTCGGTGAGCGCGTGCGTGGCGAGGTCGAGCCGCCAGACGCACTGGTGCTTCAGGTCGCAGACGGCGAGCCAAGACGCATCCGGGCTGAAGGCGAGGCCGAGTACGAAGCCGCCCGTGTTGGCGACCTCCACCGCCTCGGTGCCGTCCGCGTCGAGGCGGTAGAGCTGCCCGGCCTCGCCGCCGGCCCACACCGAGCCGTCGGGGTGCACGGCCACGCATTCGGGGTGGTCGAGGCCGTCGTAGAAGACGGAGGCGCGGTCGAGCGAGAGTTGGGCCATGAGGTTGCGCGTGTGGGTGTTTGAGGGTATGGGGTGTGCGAGCGAGGGCTGTGGTGTTCTAAGCGTTTCCACGCCCAACCCCTCACACTCCCATACTCAAGGCGGCGGAGCCGACGGCGTGGCCCAGCCCTGCTTCGGCCAGAGGCTGAACCACGATGGGCGCTGGGGGTCGCGGTCGTAGGGGTAGCCGCCGAGCTTGCGGTAGAGCTCGGCGTACTCGGCGAGCTTGTCGCGGTCGAGCGTGACGCCGAGGCCGGGACCGGTTGGGACGGCGATGTGGCCGTCCTCGTAGGCGAGCTTGCCGCCCGCGATCACGTCGTCGGTGAGGTGATGGTAGTGGGCGTCGGCAGCAAAGGTGAGGTTGGGGAGCGCCGCCCCGAGGTGAAGCATCGTGGCGAGTTGGATGCCGAGCTCGCCCGACGAGTGGACGGCCACGCCGTGCTGGAAGGTGTTGCACACGACGCCCGCCTTCCACGCCTGCCGCAGGCCGCCCCAGAAGGTCGTGTCGAGGAGGATCACGTCCACGGCGCTGGTGCGGATCGAGGCGGCGAGCTGCTCGAAGTTGGTGACGACGGTGTTGGTCGCCGTCGGGATGCGGACGGCCTCGCGGACGCGGCGCATGCCTTCCAGGCCCCACGTGGGGTCCTCGAAGTAGTCGTTGTTCAGGTCCTCGATGGCGCGGCCGACGCGGATGCTCTCCTCCACCGACCACGCGGCGTTCGGGTCGATGCGGAGGCGGTGCCCGGGGAGCGCCTCGGCGAGCGCGCGGAAGACCTCGATCTCGTGGTCCGGCGCGAAGACGCCCGCCTTGAGCTTGTGCGTCGTGAAGCCGTAGCGGTCGGCGAGGTCGCGGGCGTGGCGCACCATCCGCTCCGGCGAGTCCTCGCCGCCCTGGCCGTTGGTCTGAGCGCGGCCGTTGGCGTCGGAGGGGTAGCGGAAGAAGAGGTATGAGGCGAAGGGCACCCGCTCGCGGAGGGCCCCGCCGAGCAGGTCGCACGCGCGGATGCCGAGCCGCTTCCCGATCAAGTCGATGCACGCGAACTCGATCGCGGCGTGGAGCTGGAGGCGGTTGTTGTAGAGCGAGGCCGTCGGGTTGCAGATCTTCCAGTAGAGCGCCTCTAGCTGCATGGGGTCGTGCCCGAGGAGGTAGGGCTTCAGCGCGGCGAAGGCCGCCTCGGCTGACTCGCCGCCGCCACCCATCTCGCCCAGGCCGACGAGCCCCTCGTCGGTCTCCACCTCGACGATGGTCCGCACGAAGCGGCCCCAGTGCGCCCCGTTGGCGTGCCGGAGCGGTGCTTCGAGCGGGACCGTGACGGTCGTGGCGCGGAGGTCGGTGATCTTCATGATGATTGGTCACGGGTCCGTTGTCACTGGTCATTGGTCTGGAGCCATCACCGCGCGACGAAGGACGTTGGACTACTCGCGTTTGCTTCCGCCGATGGAGAGGCCGAGGCCGCCGTCGATCCGGTAGGCCTGCCCGGTGATGAAGCCGGCCTCGGCGCTGCACAGGAAGCCGATCAGCAGGGCGACTTCCTCGGCCGTGGCGATGCGCTGGACCGGGTGCATCGCGTTCACCTCGCGCATCACCTCGTTGGGGTCGGGCGACTCGTTGACGGCCCACCGCAGCATCGGGGTGTCCACGGTGCCCGGGCAGACCGCGACGCAGCGGACGGCTGGGGCGTAGTCCACGGCGATGCTCCGCGTGAGGCCGAGCAGCGCCGTCTTGCTCGTCGTGTAGGCCGCCACGTTGGCCTGCGTGATGAAGCTCTGCACGCTCGCCACGTTGACCACCACCCCACGCCCGCGCTCGACCATCGACGGAAGCGCCGCCTTCGCGCAGAGGAAGGCGCTCTTGAGGTTGACGTTCATCACCTCGTCCCAGAGCGCCTCGGTCGTCTCGGTGGCAGTCCCGTAGCGCTGGATGCCCGCGTTGTTGACGAGCACATCGACGCCGCCGAACACTTCCACAATCACACCGAATGCGGCGGCGACGGCTGTGGCATCGGACACGTCGCACTGGACGAAGCGCGCACCCTCCAGGGCCGCGGCGGTCTGGGCTCCGGACGGGTCGACGTCGAGGAGCGCGACGCGGGCCCCCTCCGCGGCAAAGAGTCGGGCCGTGGCTGCGCCGATGCCTTTCGCTGCACCCGTCACGACGGCCACGTGGTCGGAGAATCGCATGGTCAGGTCGGTTCTACGCGGACAGGTTCTTCCTGGACGGGGTTGGTGAGTGCGCCGACACCGTCCACCTCGATCGCAACGGTATCGCCGGGGCGGAGCCACCGGGGTGGGGTCTGCGCCATCCCGATCCCGACGGGCGTCCCGGTGAGGATGACGGTGCCCGGGAGCAGCGTCGTACTGCCACTCAGAAACGCGATGGCGTCAGCCACTGGGAAGATGAGGTCGGCGGTGCTCGACTCCTGCACGACCGCGCCGTTGAGCCGCGTGCGGATCGTGAGCGCGGTAGGGTCGAGGTCCGTGGCGATCACCGGGCCGAGCGGGCAGAACGTGTCGAAGCTCTTGCCGCGGCACCACTGGCTCCCGCCCCGCTCGATCTGCCAGTCGCGGGCGCTCACGTCGTTGGCGCAGGTGTAGCCCAGCACGTAGTCGAGGGCGTCGGAAGCTCGGACGTTCTTGCAGCGCCGCCCGATCACCACGGCCAGTTCGCACTCGTAGTCGACGCGGTCGCTGCGGAGGGCGCGCGGCAGCAGGATCGGGGCGCCGGGCCCGATGACCGCGTTGACGCCCTTGGCGAAGACGACCGGGAAGTCGGGGATCGGCAGGCCCGCCTCGACGGCATGCGCGCGGTAGTTTAGCCCGATGGCCCACACGGCGGTTGGGTCGATGGGGGCCAGGCGCTCAGCGACATCCGCCACCTGCGCCGTCACGTGTATCTCGCCGAAGGGCGCGCCCGTGACGATGTGCACGGTCCCGTCGTCTTCGACAGCACCATAGCCGATCTGGTCTTCGGAATCGCGATAGCGGAGGAGCTTCATGAGCAGGAAGTCAGAAGTTCGAAGGTAGAAGTTCGAAGGGGGCTCACGCCTCCGAGGGTCAACCCTCGAGCCACCGATTCCAATGCGGGGCTGTCCGAACAGGACGCGGGGCGTGCAAGACACATCACACAACTTTCGAACATATTTCTGTCAGGTGCCGGCCGTCCAGCCGCCGTCGATGTAGAAGGGGACGCCCGTGACGAACGAGGCCGCGTCGGACGCGAGGTAGGCGGCGGCCGCAGCAATTTCCTCGGGGCGCGCCATGCGGCCGACGGGCTGCGTTGCCGTCATCTCGGCGCGGGCCGCCTCGGGGTCGGGGTACGCGGCGAGGCGCTCGGTGACGAACGGCGTCTCGACGCGGCCCGGGCAGATCGCGACGGCCCGGATGCCGTCGGCGGCGTGGTCGAGGGCGAGACACTTGGTCAGGCCGACGACGCCAAACTTCGTCGCGCAGTAGGCCAGCCGGTCGCGGATCCCCACGATGCCGCCGATGGACGCCAGGTTGAGCACCACGCCGCGCCGCGCGGCCAGCATCCCGGGCAGAAAGGCATACGTGACGTTGAACACCCCGCGCAGGTTGACCGCGTAGAGCCGGTCGAAGTCGGCGCCGGTGGTCTCCAGCAGGGTGCCGACGTGCCCTACCCCCGCGTTGTTGACGAGCACATCGAGCCGCCCGTCGGCGTCGTGGACGGCCTGAGCGGCAGCAGCGCAACTGGCCTCGTCGGTCACATCGAGGCGGAGGAAACGCGCCGTGCCGCCCTCGGCGCGGAGAGCATCGGTCGTGGCCGCGCCCGTGTCAGCGTCGACGTCCGTCACCCATACTGTAGCCCCGTCGGTGGCGAAGCGCCGCGCGATGGCCGCGCCGATGCCAGAGCCGGCCCCGGTCACGAGCGCGATATGGTCGGAGAGAGACATGTGGGGGAGAAGAGCTTGGGACGTGTCCGAAAAGCCCTCGCAGCCCCATCTGAATGGGCGGGGGCCCGGCTGCACGAACGCTGCGCTGTGTCGCGCTGCATCGCCGATGCTGAAGCATCGCCGGCTTCGCGTGTCCCCGGGCGCGGGGACATGCCTTGCTCAGCGCCCGTTCGCTCGGGCTTCTTGCTCTGGGTTGGCTTTCCCGACAGGTCCTTGACAGGCCGTCGCACGGCGCTGTATTCTCTGTGAAGAAAAGCTAAAGTCATCAGATCACTTTGTCAATGCTCTCGACGGAGACGCGCCCGCTGGCCCCCATTGCCCGCCGCAGCCTCCCCGACGACCTCGCTCGCCGCATCACGCAGCTGATCGAGGCCGAGGGGCTCGTCGCTGGCGACCGGCTGCCGACCATCTCGAAGCTGGCGCACCGCTTCGGGGTAGGCACGCCCACCCTGCGCGAGGCGCTCACCAAGCTCGAGACGCTCGGCACCGTGGCCGTCAAGCACGGCTCCGGCGTCTACGTCGGGAAGCGGCGCAACGCGCTCTTCGCCTCTAACCCGGTCCTGGCCGGCGCGCCCACCAAGAAGACGCTCCTCGACCTCGTTGACACCCGCATCATGGTGGAGGTGGAAGCCGCGCGCCTCGCCGCCGCCCACGCGACCCGGGACGACCTCGCCCAGATGACGGCGCTGCTGGACCACGCGCAACGCCACCTCACCCAAGGCGATGTGCTCAACACGACCAACATGGCCTTCCATGCCGCCATCGCTCAGGCCTCGGGCAACAGCGTGCTGCGGCAGGTCCTCGACGTGCTGACGCAGGTGTTCCAGCCCGAGCAGCGGGTCATCCTGGACATCCACGGCTCGCGGCAGCAGGACCACCACGAGCACGCGGGCATCCTGGAGGCCTTGCGCGACGGCGACGGGGCCCTCGCGGCCGAGCGGATGCGCGCCCACCTCGCTGGCGTCCGCGCGGTGCTGCTCCGCTGGGACGAAGAGGCCCGGCCCTTCACCCCCTGACGCTCCCGCCCGCCTGCTTTTCCGCCCGACAACGCGCTCCCCCTGACAGCGATGTCTCCCCCGGCACCCGCCTCTCTCTCGACCAGCCCTGCGCTCCGGATTCGCGTGGCGCTGGCCCTGGCGTGCCTGCTGCTCGCCGCGCTGCCGACGGCCGCCCAGACGGGCAAGATCGCGGGGGTCGTCACCGACGCCGAGACCGGCGAGACGCTGCCGGGGGCGAGCATTCTGGTGGACGGGACGCCCTTCGGAGCCGCCACCGACCTCGACGGGCGCTACACGATCATCGGCGTCCGACCGGGGACGTACACCCTCCGCGCCTCGTACGTCGGCTACACCGAGACGCTCGTCGAGGAGGTCCGCGTGCAGAGCGGGCTCACGACCCGCATCGAGATCGGGCTGCAGCAGGGCGCGTCCGAGGTAGGCCAAGAACTCATCGTGACGGCCGAACGCCCGGCGGTGCAGCGCGACCGCACGTCGAGCGTGCAGTACGTCGACTTCCGCGAGCTCGAAGAGCTTCCGGTCGTAAGTGCACGCGAAGGGCTCTTCGTGCAGGCCGGGGTGTTCTTCGACGTTGAGCCGATTGCAGGTGGTCTCGGCGGGTCGGGGCGCGGCGAGCCGCGCTACGCCGTCCGCGGGGGCGACCAGACCGAGGTGCGTTGGTTCGTGGACGGGGCCCGCACAGCCGCCCTCATTGAGGGCCGCGCCGACCAGGGCGGCTCGTACTCCACCATCAACCGCCTCGCGGTACAAGAGCTGCAAATCCTCACCGGCGGCTTCAACGCGGAGTATGGCGACGCGCAGTCGGGCATCGTCAACGTGGTGACCAAGGAAGGGGGCAACGACTACGAGGCCACGCTCGAATACCTCTACGGCCCCTCCGGCCAGCGCCACTTCGGCAACTACCTCTACGACCCCGCCACCCAGCAGGAGTTCATCGACAACACGCGCGCCGACGGCACGCTCGACCCGGCGTGGTGGACTGAGGCGCGGCAGAGCCAGATCTACGACTACCGCGCCCTCACCGACAACCGCATGTGGGGCAGTCTCAGCGGCCCGCTCTTCGACCTCGGTGGAGTGAAGGCGACGGCGTTCCTCGCAGGCCAGTACAACCGCGAGGCGTACATCTACCCCCGCCCCATCGATCACCGCCAGCTCGACGACGTGCTCGGCAACGTGGTTGTCCAGTTTGACGGCGGCAAGAAGCTCAAGCTGACCGGGCTGTACAGCCGCGCCCTCCACTCGACGCTCCAGGAAAATGGCGACTTCGTCGTGCAGTCGAAGTACTACCGCGGCTGGGGGTCGGTGCTCGACACGCGGCACCGCCTCGCCACCGCACACTGGACGCACGCGCTCTCGCAGGACTTCTTCTACGACGTCCGCCTCAGCGCCTTCGGTCTCGACTTCCGCGAGGAGCCCAGCCCCTTCCTGCGCGTCGGCGAAAGCCCGGACCAGGACATCTTCGGGTTTCAGTTCTACGAGGGCTTCTCGACCGAGCCGTTCCACGCGTATTCCTTCGTCTACGACCGCCGCGAGCGCGTCGGCGACCTCTCGCTGGACGCGAGCGCGACGTGGCAGGCCGACGCCAACAACCTGCTCAGGGTGGGCATCGAGGCGCGGCGCAACACCTACGCCGAGGACCGCTCCTTCCGCTTCCCCTCGTTTACCACCGACGAGCGCTACTGGCTCAACCGCGGCCTCGACGAGACCTATCACCCGTTCCAGTTCGCGGCCTACGTGCAGGACAAGATGGAGTTCAAGGGGATGATCCTCAACCTCGGACTCCGCTACGACTACTTCAATCCCAACCGCGACTGGTTCCCCGTCCTCGACCTCCCCGTGCTCGCGCTCGACCCACTCTACGACCCCGCGCTCGACCCCGACGGCGACCAGGTGGACGAGAACGGGCGCGTCCTCTTCAGCTTCGACAACGTCTTCGACAAGCCACGTTCCGCATCGCCGTCGTTCCACCGGCTGAGTCCGAGGCTCGGCGTCTCGTTTCCCATCACCGAGGGCTCGGTGCTCCACTTCAACTACGGGCACTTCTACCAGCTCCCGCCGCTGGACCGGATGTTTGAGTTCGGCTACTTCCGGCCCGTCTACATCGTCGAGTGCCAGTTCGCGTACGACAACGGGCTCGCCGTCGGCGACGGCACCGACTACCCCCGCTGTACGCCCGGGCGCACGCGCGCCACCTCGGCTCCCGGTGACCCCGAACGCGTCGTGACGCTCTCGCTCGATGAGCTCAAGCCGGAGCGCACGATCTCGTTCGAGGTGGGGCTCTCCCAACAGCTCGGCGACCTCGCCGTGCTCAACGTCGTCGGTTTCTACAAGAACATCTCGGACCAGGTGCTCCCGCGCAACGGCCTCTTCGACCGGATCGTGGAGCTGCCGACGGGCACCTTCGTCAGCAACTTCTCGGGGGACTATGGCGATGCACGCGGCTTCGAGATGAACCTCCGTACGCTCTTCAGCGAGTATGTCACGTTCGATTTCAACTACTCGTTCTCGCGCTCGACGCTCGGGCGGGCCACGCCGGGCCGCGTCGTCTACGACACGACCGGCACGCCGACGTTCATCTACGACCAAGAGGCCAGCCTCCGGCTCCCGTCCGAGTTGACCTACAGTCGGCCGCACATCTTTCGCGCGAACCTCTTCCTCCGCTATCCCGAAGGCGGCGTCCGGTGGGCCGACCGGCTCCTCGACGGGGCCAGCGCATCGTTCCTCGGGCGCTACGTCAGCGGGCGCGCCTTCACGTACCTGGAGGCGGACGACCCGCCGGATACGATCGACAACCAGCGGATCCCGGCCCTCACGACGATCGACATGCGGCTCGAAAAGCCCGTCCGCCTCGGGCCGCACAAGCTCTCGGTCTACACGACCGTCACGAACCTGCTCAACACGCGGAACCTCCGCGCCTACGGCGAGCCGGTCTTCGATCCACAGTCCACGGTGGACTTCGTCGAGGACGGCACGATCACGCGGGTGGACGCGGCGGGCTACGACATCTCGTGGCAGACCTACTTCCCGCCGCGCCGGATCTTCTTCGGCGTCCGCTACGACTTCAACTGAGCGCCGATGCGTCGCCTGCCCCTCGGTCTATTCGTCTTGCTCTGCGCCGTGCCTGCCCATGCGCAGACGCGCGAGGCCGACTTCCGCGTCCACGACCGCGGCGAGCTGTGGGAAACCGCGAAGGACGACGGGACGCTCGGCGCGCCGGCCCCGCTCGACCCGTTCGAGTACTTCCCCTCGATGGACTGGCCCGGTGGGCCGGAGGTGCTGGCGACGAAAGAAGAGCAGCGCTCGTACCACGCCGGTGCGGGGATGTGGCTCGCCGGACGCCGCGCCGACGGCCGTCTGTTCTTCTCCGAGAACGGCCCGCTCGGATTCAGCCCGGGTGCGACCTACGAGCCGATCACCGAAACCGAGAACTTCGTGGAGCGCCCCGGTTTCGATCCGGCGGAGGCCGAGGAGACCATCGCCGCGGCCTTCACCATCGCGGAGGGGCTGCGCGTGGAGCGGACGACCCGTTCGTGGAGCTTTCGCGGCCTCAACACCTTCATCCTCGCCGACTACACCGTCACGAACACCTCGGGCGGGGCGCTCTCCGACGTGTTCGTCGGCTTCCCGACCCTCCTGCGCCCGAGCTACCAGGACATCAACGTCCACAACGGCTGGGGCGACGACTTCAACCGCACCGACGAGGTCGTCGCCTACGACGCCGACCGCCGCCTCGTCTACGCCCGCGACGATACGCCCAACCCTACCTTGCCCAGCGATGTGGGCAACTACTGGTCCGACCGCGACGAGGTGCGCACGACGGGCTATGCGGGCCTCGCTCTGCTCGACGCGCCGACGGGGAGCGGCGGCGAGGCGCAGCCTGCAACCGTGCTCTGGGCGCAGTTGCTCAACAACGAGCCCCGCCTCTCGCTCTCCGGCAGCACCGCGGAGGCACTCTATGCCATCCTTTCCGGCGAGGACACCTCGCTTCAGACCGCTCCCGACGCACGCATCACTCCGTTTGTGCTCCTCGCCGCCGGGCCGTACGACCTCGCCCCGTCTGGGTCTGTCCGCCTTACCCTCGTCGAAGCCGTCAACGGATTGCCGCTCGACGTAGCCTTGGAGGGAATCGGCGCGCAAGAGGAACTGACCGCCGGGCTCGACTCGCTCCGCGCGAGCGTCGACCGCGCCCAGGCGCTCTATGCCGCGAACTACGCCGTCGCGGCCATCCCGCCGCCCGCGCCGCCGCTCGACATCATCCCGCTGCCCACGACGCAGGAGATCGCCGTCTCGTGGCCCGCCATCGACCAGACGTGGGCCGACCCGCTCACCGGCGCGCGCATCGCGCAGTACAACGTCTACCGCAGCGAGACGGGCTTCATCGGCCCCTTCGAGGCAGCCAGCCCCCGCCGCGTGCGCGTCGGCAACGAGATCGACACCGACCGCTTCTTCGACGCGGACGCCAACGTGTGGCGCATCCAGGACGCCCGGGTTGGGCTCGGCTTCAGCTACGTCTACGCCGTCACCGCCGTCGACGAGGACGGGCACGAGAGCTGGCTCACCAACCGCAACGCCGAGCCGGTGACCGTGGCCAGCAGCGCCGCCCCGGACGCGACGAACGTCAACGTCTTCCCGAACCCGTTCCGCCGAACCTCTGGGTTTCCCTCCGTTGAGGACGCCAACTCCATCGTCTTCAACAACCTGCCCGCCCGCGCCACCATCCGCATCTACACGTCGAGCGGGGAGCTCATCCGCACGCTGGAGCACGACAACCCGGACGTGGCGCAGGAGGTCTGGGATCAGCTCTCCGACGCGCGCCAGCGCACCGCGCCGGGCATCTACTTCTGGACCGTGCAGTCCGACGTGGGGACCGCCCGGGGCACGCTCCTCATCATCAAGTGAGGCCGGCCATGCACCCACGCTCTGCCCCTGCCGCCTTTCTCCTGGGCCTGCTCGCCGTGGCGCTCGTCGGGCTCTCGTCGGGCCCCGAGGCTCACGCGCAGATCGACCAGGGCTTCGAGTTCGAGAAGTCGGGCGCGGCGGGGCTCCAGTTCCTCAAGATCGGCCTCGGCGCGCGAGAGAGCGCGCTGGGCGAGGCCGCCGCCGCGATGACCCACGACGCGAACGCGGTGTTCTGGAACGTCGGCGCGCTCCCGCTGATCGACGGGCCGCAGGCGGCGTTCACGCGGAACGAGTGGCTCGTCAACAGCTCGCTTGACGCCGTGGTGGTGGCGACCCCGCTGGGCTCCTACGCCCTCGCCCTGAGCGTGGCCCGCTTCGGCATCGAGCCGTTCGAGGAGACGACCGTGCAGGAGCCAGACGGGACCGGACGGACGGTGGAGGCGGGCGACGTGCTGATCGGCCTCGCCGCCGCGCGCCGCTTCACGGACCGGCTCACCATCGGCGTGCAGGCGAAGTACGTCGTCGAGACCCTCGACGACGACAGCATCTCGAACGTGCTCTTCGACGTGGGCGCGCTCTACTACACCGGCTTCCGGCGGCTGCGGCTCGCCTTCACGCTCCAGCACTTCGGTCCGGACGTGCAGGGCGTGGAGCAGACCTTCCGCACCCCGCTGCTCTTCCGCGTCGCCGTGGCGGACGACCTCGTGCAGCTGCCCACTGTGCGTGTGGTGGGCACGCTCGAACTGGTCCACCCGACCGACAACCAGGAGTGGGTCAACGGCGGCGTCGAAGCCATCGTCCTGGACGTGCTCGCGCTGCGGACCGGCTACCGGATCGGCGTGGACGAGGGCGTGTGGTCGGTGGGCATGGGCGTCATGCCGCCGCGCATCGAGGGCGTGGGGCTGCAGGCGGACTACGCCTACGTTCCCTTCGGCGACCTCCTCGGCGCGACGCACCGCTTCACCGTGCGCCTGGGCCTATGAGCCGCCTGACGACCATAGCACAGCGGATCGGCTGGGTCTCCCTCGCCCTCGCCACGGTCGGTGTGCTCCTCTGGACGCCTGAGCGCGCCGCGCCGGAGGACGGGCGGACGCACATCCGCTACTGGTACATCGTCGGCGCGCAGGACGACGTGCCCTACCACGCGCGCCGCTTCAACGAGGTGCAGGACTCCATCGTCGTGGACGCGACGCCGATCCCGTGGCAGGAGCACGAGCGCAAGATCCTCACCGCCGTCCTCTCCGGCGACCCGCCCGACGTGGTGAGCCAGTTCGTCCCCGTCGTGAAGTGGGCCTCGCGCCTCGCCCTCGAACCGCTGGACAACCTCATCGAGGCGACCGCGCTCGACACGACGCAGTTCTTCCCCGCGCTCTGGAACGAGATGGGCTGGCAAGGCCGCACGTTCGCGCTGCCCATCAACTCGACGTCGTACGCGCTCTTCTACAACAAGACGCGCTTCCGAGAGGCCGGCCTCGACCCGGAGCGCCCGCCGCAGACGTGGGACGAGGTGATCGACGCCGCGCGGCGGCTCTCCGAGCGCGACCCGGACGGGCGCCTCATCCGCGCTGGGTTCATCCCCGACTATGGCAACCTGCCCACGACACAGCTTATGGCGTGGCAGCAGGACGCGGTGTTCTTGACCCCCGACGGCCTGACCGTCCAGCTCAACACGCCGGCCATGCAGCAGTCGCTGGGGTGGATCGCTGAGTTCTACGCGGAATATGGCGTGGACGACCTCAAGGCGTTCACCGCGGGTCTCGGCAACGCCGACCAGCACGGGTTCATGTCCGGGCGCATCGGGATGGCGGTCCTCGACTTGAGCTACCTCGAACAGCTGGAGATCTACGCGCCTGATCTGGAGTACGGCGTGGCTCCGATCCCGACATTCCCCGGTCGCCCGACGGCGTCGTCTGCCGGAAGCTGGTGGCTGGCCGTACCGCGGGGCGCACGCCACCCCGAGGCCGCGTTCGCCTTCATGCGCTTCGCGGTGCAGAAGCACATCCAACTTGAGGAGGTCGCCGCGTCGGACGACGACCTCTTCCCCGCCAACCGCTTCGCCGCGACGGATTCGAGCTTCCTCAAGAGCCCCGAGATGGAGGTGTTCGCCCGTCAGATGGAGGTCGCCCACTCGCCGACCGTGGTGCCGCTGGCGCACGACGTGTTCTGGCGCGAGTTCTTCGGCGCGCAGGAGCGGGTGATCTACGGGCTGCAGACTCCGGCCGAGGCACTCGCGCAAGCCGAGATCGTCGTGCAAGACGCCCTCGACCGGGCCTCGTCCTACGACCACTACGTCCGCGCCAACGTTTCGCTCGACGTCCCCGAACAAGACCGCAAGAGGCGCTGAGCGATGTCTAAGTCTAGGAAGCTGTTTAGTCACCTTGCCAAAAAGCTCTCCCCCTGGACAGGGGGAGTCCGCGAAGCGGGAGGGGGTAGACTTGCCGAGCAAAAAGCGGGCGCGTGCCTTGCCATTCGACCACCCCCAGCCCCTCCTGTCCAGGAGGGGAGTTGGCTTGCGCTCTGCCTAACAGCTTCTAACCTCCTCACCTTTACCCCCGTCATCCCCGCGCACGCGGGGACCCACAGGCTGAAGTCAGCGGGTGGCTCCCGACCCAGAGGTCAGGATGACGCGGAGGGCAGATCGAAGCGATGCGCATCTGTTTCTCGACGTTCGGCTGAGCGTTTGTGGTGCTCCAGCAACCAGGAGGGGTAGCGTCATGCAGACCGAAGCTGTCTACGAGATACGCGTGCCGGCTGGCCCGCCGCTAGTGCCCCCTCCGGCAGACGAGGGGCGGCTGCGCCGGACCCGGGCGCGGCTGCGCACCAACCGCGGGCGCGAGGCCACCGCGGGCTACCTCTTTCTCTCGCCGTGGCTGATCGGCTTCTTCGTCTTCGGGCTCTACCCGATGGTGATGTCGCTCTACTACAGCCTCTGCCGCTTCGACGTGCTGCGCATCCCGCAGTTCATCGGGCTGGGCAACTACGAGACGCTGCTCACCGCCGACCCCTACTTCGGCATCGCGGTCTGGAACACGCTCGTCTACACCGTCCTCCGCGTGCCCTTCGCCATCATCGGGTCGCTGCTCCTCGCCGTGCTCGTCAACCAGAGCGTGCGCGGCATCAAGGTCTTCCGCACGGCCTTCTTCCTGCCGTCGATCATCACGGGCGTCGTGCTGTCGGTGATCTGGCTGTGGCTCTTCAACCCGTCGATGGGCCTCGTCAACGAGGTGTTGGGGTGGGTCGGCATCGAGGGGCCGCTGTGGCTGCAGAGCCCGGCCTGGTCGAAGCCCGCGCTCGTGCTCATGGGGCTGTGGTCGATCGGCGGCGCGCGGATGATCGTGTTCCTCGCCGCGCTGCAGGGCATCCCGAGCCACTTGTACGAGGCAGTCGAGATCGACGGCGGCGGCGCGTGGGCCAAGTTCCGGTACGTGACGGTGCCGATGCTCTCGCCGGTGATCTTCCTCTGGACGGTGCTCGAGGTCATCTTCTCGTTCCAGGTCTTCACCGAGGCCTACGTGATGACGCAGGGCGGCCCGCTCAACTCGACCCTGTTCTACAACCTGTACCTCTACTACAAGGCCTTCGACGACTTCGAGATGGGCTATGCCTCGGCGATGGCCTGGATCCTCCTCGTCATCACGCTGGCCGTCACCGTGATCCAGTTCCGCCTCGGCAAGCGCTGGGTCCACTACGAGGGAGGTGCATGATGGCTGCCACCCGACCGATCGCCCTCAAGAAAGCGCTGAGCTACGGCGGCCTCCTCGCCGTAGCGTTCGTGCTGCTGCTGCCGTTCGCCTGGATGGTGTCGACTTCGCTGAAGGGCAACGAGGCCATCTTCGCCATCCCGCCGCAGTGGATCCCGGAGACGTTCCGGTGGGACAACTATGCCGAGGTCTTCGAGCGGATGCCGTTCCTGCTCTACCTCCGCAACACGACCGTCATCACGGTCTTCACCATCATCGGCACGGTGGG
>JBCCLD010000037.1:0-19137 GCA_039027055.1 Bacteroidota bacterium | reverse complement strand
TCGTCAGCCCCATCCCTGCCGATGGAGAACCGACCTGTCTTGGACTGCTCGACCTCAAATCCGGTGCGCTCGAAACGCTGACTGCGCTCCCGTCAACGACCCTCGGCGACTGGAGGCCGACCCCCACCCCCGACGGGCGCTGGCTCGCCTTCGAACGCCACACAGCAGCAGGCGGGCAGGACCTCTATCGTCTCGACCTCGCCACTCCCGACGCGCTGCCGGAGCGCCTCACCCGCGACGACGCGCACATCGCCGGGTTCACGTGGACGCCCGACAGCCGCGCGCTCCTGCTCTCGTCCAACCGCGCTGGCGTCTACGCGCTCTGGCGGCTCGACCTCGATAGCCGTGCGCTTTCACGCGTGTCGAACGTCCCGACGCGCGACCCGGGCGGCCCGGCACTCGCAGGCGACGCCCTCGTGTTTGAAGAGTGGCTCTTCGAGATCAACCTGTGGCGCTATGACCTCGCCGACCCCGATGCGGAGCCCGTGCGGCTCGTGGCCTCGACGATGTGGGACATGCACCCAACTCGCAGCGCTGACGGGCGGCTCGCGTTTGTCTCCAACCGCAGCGGCCCGCCCGAGCTGTGGCTTGCCGAAGCCGACGGCACACGCGCACAGCGCCGGACGCAGTTCGAAGGCCCCGCCGTTGAGTCGCCCCGCTGGCATCCGGATGGACAACGGCTCGTCGTGCAGACACGCCAGGACGAACGCGCCGTGCTGATGCTGCTTGATGCCGAGGGCGGGCCGGCGCGACCGCTCACCGTACCGGACGCCGATGCCCGACAGCCGCGCTGGTCCCGCGACGGCGCGCACGTGCTCTTCGCCTCAAATCGCGGCGGCACGTGGCACCTCTGGCGCGTCACTGTCGAGGACCGAGCACTGGAGCGCATCGCGGGCACAGAGGGTGCCATCGTCGGAGTTGAGGGGCCGGATGGGGCGCTCCTCGTCGCGCGCTACGGCGAGCCCGGCCTGTGGCGCATCGACCCGGACGGCGGCGAAGCTACGTCGCTGCTGGAAGACCTCGCGGATCCGCTCGCGTGGACGGTCGCCGCTGACGCGCTCGTCTACCTCGCGCAGACGGACGATAGTCAGGCGCTCGTCCGCTGGGAGCCGGGCACGGATCGCCGCGCGGAGCGAGCGCTCCCACCGATACAGCGACTGCCCGGCACGCCGGTGCTCACCACGTCGGGCGACGGCACGACGGTCGTGCTCGCCCAAGTCGATCACGTCGAGAGCGACCTCGTGCGCGCGGATGGGTTCGAGTAGAGGTGTGGACGTGTGCAGGTATGAAGGTGTGGACGTGAGGAGCGGTCGTGCCAGCGAAACCGAGCGCGCCATCTTGGAGCGTGCAGCCTCTGACGCGCTGACGCGCGCCCTTCGCAGATGCTTCGCCTCGGGTCCGCTCCCATTTCGCGCGCGAGCGGTTGGCGGGCCGAAGGCGGCAGGTTAGATTGCGTGGACCCGCACCCGGCGCGGGTCGCCTGCCTGTCCTCCCACCGTCAGCCGTACCCCGCCGTGCCCACGCTCCCGACCGCCACCGCCCCTGGCCGCGTGCCTCCGCCCGACGGCGCGCCCCCCCACACGAAGTACCTCTTCGTCACCGGCGGCGTCACGTCGTCGCTGGGCAAGGGCATCATCTCGGCGTCGCTGGGACGCCTGCTCGAAGCGCGCGGCCTGCGCGTCACGGTCCAGAAGTTCGACCCCTACATCAACGTGGACGCGGGGACGATGAACCCCTACGAGCACGGCGAGGTCTACGTCACCAAGGACGGCGCGGAGACGGACCTTGACCTCGGGCACTACGAGCGCTTTCTCGGCCGCGAGACCACGCAGGCCAACAACGTCACGACGGGCCGCGTCTACTCCGGCGTCATCCAGAAGGAGCGCAAGGGCGAGTACCTCGGCAAGACCGTCCAGGTGGTCCCGCACGTCATCGACGAGATCAAGGCGTGGATGCGCGCCCTCGGCGACACGGGCAACTACGACGTCGTCATCACCGAGATCGGCGGCACGGCGGGCGACATCGAGAGCCTCCCTTACCTCGAAGCGATCCGCCAGTTTGCGCTCGAAGTGGGCCGCCACAACGCGTCGCTTGTCCACCTCACGCTCGTCCCCTACCTCGCCGCCGCGGGCGAGCTCAAGACGAAGCCGACGCAGCACTCGGTCAAGCTCCTTCAGGGCTACGGCCTCCAGCCCGACTTCCTCGTCTGCCGCACCGAGCACCCGCTCGACGACGGCATCCGCCGCAAGATCGCGCTCTTCTGCAACGTCGAGTCGCGCGCGGTCATCCAGTCGCTCGACGCCGAGTCGATCTACGAGGTGCCGCTGCTCCTCCGTGAGCAGAGCTTCGACGACGTGGTGATCGAGCGCCTCGGCCTAACCGAGTACGCCGCCGCGAGCGACCGCGTCCTCGCCGAGCCCAACCTCGACGGGTGGGTTGACTTCCTGCGACGGCTCAAGAACCCGGAGACGAAGGTCCGTGTCGCGCTCGTGGGCAAGTACGTCGAGCACCAGGACGCCTACAAGTCGATCTCGGAGAGCTTCATCCTCGCCGGGGCCGCGCACCAGGTGCAGGTCGAGGTCAAGCTCGTCCACTCGGAGAAAGTCAGCGCCGCGAACGTGGGCGAGCTGCTCGGCGACGTGGCGGGCATCCTCGTCGCGCCCGGCTTCGGCGACCGCGGCATCGAGGGCAAGATCGAGGCGGTGCGCTACGCCCGCGAGCAGGGCGTGCCGTTCTTCGGCATCTGTCTCGGGATGCAGATGGCCGTCGTCGAGTTCGCGCGGAATGTCTGTGGCTGGGGTGGTGCCAACTCCACCGAGTTCGACCCTGAGAGCACCTACCCGGTCATCGGCCTGATGGCCGAGCAGAAGGGCATCACAAAGAAGGGCGGCACGATGCGCCTCGGCAACTACACCTGCCGCCTTGACGACGCAGCGCGCGTGCGCGGGATCTACGACGCCGAGAGCATCCTGGAGCGCCACCGCCATCGCTACGAGGTCAACAACGCGCTGCGCTACAAGCTGCGCGAGCACGGCATGCGCTTCGCCGGCGTGAATCCGAAGCGCGACCTCGTCGAGATCGTCGAGCTGCCGCCGGAGCAGCACCCGTGGTTCGTCGGCGTGCAGTTCCACCCGGAGTACAAGACGACCGTCGAGACGCCGCACCCGCTCTTCGTTTCGTTCCTAGCGGCCGCCATCCGCCACGCCGAGGCCGAGGGCGAGCTCGCCGCCCCGCGCGCGCCCAGCCGCACCCGCCCCGTCCGTCGCGCCTCCGCCCGGCTCCCCGTCGAGGGCGACGCGTGAGGGGCCACGACTACGTCTCGCAGATCGCCGAGGAGGGATACGCCCTCGTTGAAAGCGTCATCGACCACGTCCAGGTCGAGCGCTTGCGGCAGGCGTTCACGGACGCCGAAGCCGTAGCGGCCCCGCGTCGCAGTGGCGCCGCGCTCTTTGCGGTGCGGCGCGCGCTCGACATTCCGGCCATCCGCGCCGAAGCAGAAGCAGGGGCGGCCTTCCACCTCTCTGCCGATGTGCTCGGCACCGACGCCAAGCCCGTCCGCGCGATCCTCTTCGACAAGAACCCCGACGCCAACTGGAAGGTGGCGTGGCACCAGGACCAGACCATCGCCGTGAAGGAGCGTCGCGAGGTCGAGGGGTTCGGCCCGTGGTCGGTCAAAGGCGGCGGCGTGCACGTGCAGCCTCCAGCGGCGGTCCTGGAGCAGATGGTGACCGTCCGGCTGCACCTCGACCCGTGTCCCGCCGAGAACGGCGCACTGCGTGTGCTGCCGGGGACGCACACGCGGGGCAAGCTGACGCCGACGTCCCTCAGCGCTACCGCTCAGGACGTGGAGCCTGTGACGTGTGCCGTCGGGCTAGGCGGGGCCGTGCTCATGCGCCCCCTCACGGTGCACGGCTCGTCGCCGTCTGAGGTGGCGCAGCACCGCCGCGTGGTGCACATCGAGTACGCGGCTGGTACGCTGCCTGGAGCCCTCACCTGGGCAGCGGCGTAGGTGACATCGTGAACCTTGCCCTTGCCCCCTACCCCGATCAGAAGGCGACGTGGCCCAAGGCTGGGCGGCACATCATGGCGCAGTACGACGACGAGGGCATCGTTGTCTACCAGGCGTACCGGCCCGACATCGGCCACTTCGCGGCGGAGCACGGCTATTTCGGCGGGGCGTTCAGCTACGAGCGGATGAGCTGGATCAAGCCCAACTTCCTCTGGATGGTGTACCGCTCCGGCTGGGGGACGAAGCCCAACCAGGAAGTGACGCTGGCCGTCCGGCTCCGTCGTTCGTTTTTCGAGGCGCTCCTCGCCGAGAGCGTCGAGTCGAGCTACCGGGGGGCACCGTTTGCGTCGAAGCAGGCGTGGCAGGCGGCGCTCAAGGGCTCGGCGGTGCGGCTGCAGTGGGACCCCGACCACCACCCGAGCGGCGCGAAGTTGGAACGTCGGGCGCTCCAGCTAGGGCTTCGGGGTGCGACGCTGCGGCGCTATGGCCGCGACGAGATTCTCTCCGTCACAGACATCAGCGCGTTCGTGGCGGAGCAACGTGTGCACGTGCAAGCAGGCCACCTCGGCGAGCTGAGCGTGCCGGTGGAGCGCCCCTTCGTTCCGGCCGACGTGGCGACGCGAATGCGGCTTCGGCTCGACAGCCCAGCCGGTAGCTGAGTGCTACCGTGCAAGCGCGTGAGACCAAGGTGGCCGATGTAGGTGTCCACGCGTCCCACCGGGTACCGGAGACGCCCTGCAATTCTTCTGGAGCCCGCGCGCGAAATCGCCGTACTTTGCACTCCTTAGCCAAACCTCTCAGATCTCTCCAGATTTTGTCATCCTGAACATGATTCAGGATCTCGGACGAGTGGAGTAGTGCCGAGCATTGCTGAGATGCTGAAACCGCAGGTTCACGCCAGTAAACGAGTTCAGCTTGACACGTAGGGAAGAGCGTGCCGTGTTTCAGGCCGCTCTCCGCAGGACTTCCGATACCTGACTGCTATGCAGCCCATCGCCGACCTAGCTCTTCTCGACACGGTGCAACCCGTATCGTCTGCGCCTGACGCGAACGCGGACATCGACGCGCCTAAAACCTTGGCGACGCGGGGCGGCGCGAACGGCCGCCGCGTCTACATCGAGACGTACGGCTGCCAGATGAACGTGGCCGACTCCGAGGTGGTGGCGTCGCTGCTGCTGCAGGACGGCTTCGGGCTGACCGACCGCGAGGACGAGGCCGACGTGGTGCTCATCAACACGTGCGCGATCCGCGAGAAGGCGGAAGACCGCGTCCGAGGCCGCCTCGCCAAGTTCCGGGCGAAGAAGGTCAAGGAGCGGCCTGACCTCACCATCGGCGTGCTCGGGTGCATGGCCGAGCGGCTGCGCAAGAAGCTCCTCGACCAGGAGAAGCTCGTCGACGTGGTTGTGGGGCCGGACGCCTACCGCGACCTCCCACGCCTCGTCCGCGAGGTCGAGGAGACAGGGCAGGCGGGCGTCAACGTGCGGCTCTCACGCGAGGAGACGTACGCCGACCTCGCGCCCGTTCGCTACGACACCAACGGCGTCTCGGCATTCGTCTCGATCATGCGCGGGTGCGACAACATGTGCGCGTTCTGCGTGGTCCCGTTCACGCGCGGGCGCGAGCGCAGCCGCCCCGTCACGAGCATCCTCGCCGAGGTCGGCCAGCTCATCGACGCGGGCTACAAAGAGGTCACGGTGCTCGGCCAGAACGTGAACTCCTACCGCGTCGAGCACGACGGCACGGCGGTCGACTTCGCCGAACTGCTCTACCGGATCTCGCTGCTGAGTCCTGAACTGAGGATTCGCTACTCGACGAGCCACCCGAAGGACTGCTCGGACGACCTCCTGCACGTCCACCGCGAGCGCCCGACGGTCTGTGACTTCATCCACCTCCCCGTCCAGCACGGCAACACGGACGTGCTCCGGCGGATGCGGCGCACCTACACGCGCGAGCAGTACCTCGACCTCATCGTGCGCGCCCGTTCGATCGTCCCCGACATCGCCTTCTCGACCGACATCATCGCGGGCTTCTGCGACGAGACCGACGCCGAGCACGCCGACACGATCTCGCTCATGGAGGCCGTGCGCTACGACCACGCGTTCATGTTCGCCTACTCCGAGCGGCCCGACACCTACGCCGCGCGAAAGTACGTGGACAACATACCCGAGCCGGTCAAGAAGGCGCGGCTTGCCGAGATCATCGCGCTGCAGAGCACGCACAGCCGCGCCCACAACGAGCGCCGCGTCGGCCGCCGCGAGGTGCTCCTCGTCGAAGGCACCTCGCGCCGCTCCGAGGACCAGCTACGCGGGCGCACCGACGCCAACCACATGGTCGTCTTCGACCGCCCCGCCGGCATCCAAAAGGGCGACTACGTGGCCGTCGAGATCACCGGCTGCACCTCTGCCACGCTCTTCGGCGACTATCTCGGCGCAACGACACTAGCAGAGGGTGTTCCGATGGTGGCGGCATGAGCTCCTTGCCGGGTCGTCTCCTACCGCTGTTGCTGGTGACGTTTCTAGGTTGCACAACCGCTGAACCGGAGGTGTACCTGATCCCCGAAGGTTATACCGGATGGGTATTTGTCTTCTTTGGTCAGTCTAGTGGGGTAAGTCCGTCTACGGAGGCCAGTCCGTTTACTTCGATTGACCAAGCGGAGGAGCCAGCGGTACGACGACGCATCCACCGAGCATCGCAGAGCCGCGTCTACGAAATCCCACAAGACGGCATTCTCCGCACAACAGCAGGCAAGGTGTGGGGGAAATCTGTCATGCCAGGCTGGTATAACGCTGAAAAAGAGCGCTTCTTCTACGTTGACGCACAGGGAGCGCGAATCGAATTGACGGAAGTGATCGAGTATCGCAACTACTCTCCATCCTTGCCGGACAGCGTACCCGCAGTCTATGGATCATCAACGGGAGGAACCCCGGGAGAAGAGCAGGCACTCCGCGCATTCTTTGTAGGTTCAATGCGCGAGTACCACGCCGCAGAACCCGCCGACAGCGTGTTGACGAGGCTCAATCTTCCTATGGACACGGCCGAGGGCCGCCGTATGCCTGGTTTTGACTCGTAGGTCTTAGTTGAAGACCCCTTCGTACAGCGCTGCCAGCGGTACCTCGGCACCGACCGAGGCGAGCGTGAGCGTACCATCCCCGGCGACATCGTAGAGCACCCAGCGGTCCGCGCCGTCGCCGCCTGCGGGTTCCTTGCGGAAGAGTTCGATATGGCGACGGTCTTGCGCGATGAGCACGTACTCCCGCAGCGACGCAATCTGGCGGTAGGCCTCGAACTTCCCGCCGCGGTCGTAGGCCGACGTGGACGACGAGAGCACCTCCACGATCAGCGTCGGGTTCAGGAGCGTCGTTCGTCGTGCGGTCTTGAATTCGGGTGGATCACAGACCGCCGAAAAGTCTGGGTAGGTGTAGCGCTCGTCGTGGATTTGCACCCGGAGGTCGCTGTTGTACCCAACACACCCATTCGAGCGGAGTGTCGGAAGGAGCGCGAGGGCAAGGTTGAGCGCGATCGTGGCGTGACTGCTGGTGCCTCCAGACCTAGGAAAGACTTCGCCGTGGACGTATTCGTGCTTCTCCACCTGGGTCTCTTCCCAGGCGAAGTACTCCTCGGGCGTCATGCGGAGCGTGACCGCGGGCGTGGCAGGCATGATCGGTGGGCCGTGCTGGAGGAACGTGGAACCCTGTGTCTACCCAAGCACCGGCGTAGAGTTCGTCGCCGAGTGAACGAGGGCGCTACCAGCCGTCGCAGCCACTCGGTTGGGTCAGCGCGCTGGACGGAATCGTGTAGGTCCACGTCCCGCCGGAGACCTCGCCGTAGCGCGCGACCATGCAGTTGGGGTCCGGGCCCCAGAGGAAGACCTCCACCACGATGGTCGGCTGCCGGGTGTTGCGGACGGTCACCGAAGGGCGACTGCTCGCTTGACTGCCGAGGCGCGCCCACATGCCGCCGCCGAGGTCGGCCCACTCGCCTCGCTGCGTGCCTAGCCCGGTCGGCTGTTCCTGCACGTTGTAGCCGAGGGCGCCAAGCTGGACGTTGTTGAACGGGGCCGACGCACTCGCCTCTTGCCCGCCGCCGAGGGCGCTCGGCTTGGCCCGCCACGCGATCATGTCCGTCACGACGCGGTGCGCCGACGCCGCCATGTTGTCGAGGGCATTCCGTCGGTCGTTGTCCTCAAAGGCCTCGATGCCGCTCACCACAGCGAGGCCGACGATCACGATGCCGAGCACCAAAAGGAGAAGCTGCTGCTGTCCCATACCTGGGGAGGATGTGTACGGAGCGGGGCGAAACGAAACCGAGAGGAGCAGCGGAGCGCGCCCGATGGCGAGCTACGGCGCACGCGACAAACACTGTACCGGCGCAAACGAGAGGACGGGGATCAACGGCCGGGCCGTTGGGTAGACCGCCCCTGCCACTTCGTCAGTCTCCTCATCCTCCCCCAGCATGGACCGCGAAGCCTTTCGCGAACGCTTCGGCATCCTCGGCGACTCCGACGGCATGCGCCGGGTCGTGGACCGCATCCGGCAGGTCGCGCGCACCGAGATCACGGTACTCCTCGAAGGCGAGAGCGGCGTCGGGAAGGAGTTGCTCGCGCAGGCCGTGCACGCGCTGTCCTCGCGGCGGCACAAGGCGCTCGTCGTCGTCAACTGCGGCGCGATTCCGGAAGGGCTGATCGAGAGCGAGCTCTTCGGTGCGGAGAAAGGGGCCTACACGGGTGCGACGAGCCAGCGGACGGGCTTCTTCGAGGAGGCCAACGGCGGCACCATCTTCCTCGACGAGATCGGCGAGATGCCGCCGCAGGCGCAGGTGCGGCTGCTGCGCGTGCTGGAGACGGGGCAGTTCAGCCGCGTCGGGTCGAGCCAAGTGCAGACGACGGATGCGCGCGTGGTCGCCGCGACGAACAAGAACCTCGCGGAGTCCGTCCGGCGGGGCGACTTCCGCGAGGACCTCTACTACCGCCTCTCGACGGTCGTCATCCAGATCCCGGCGTTGCGGGAGCGCCGCGAGGACATCCTGCCGCTCTTCGACCACTTCCTGCACCGCTTCACGCAGCAGTACAACGCCCAGACGCGTCGCCTCTCCGACGAGGCGCGTGAGTTGCTCGTGCGCTACAACTGGCCCGGCAACGTCCGCGAGCTGCGCAACGTCGCCGAGCAGGCCGTCGTGCTCGTGCCCGGCACGCGCGTCGACGCCGACACGCTGCGGCCGCTGCTGCGCGGCGTGACGGCCGAGCGCAGCCTGACGCCGCACCGCGCGCCCGAGAGCGAGTCCGAGGCCTACGAGCGCGGTCTCCTCTACCGCGCGCTCCTCGACCTCCGTCTCGAAGTGCGTGAGCTCCGCGCCATGTTCCAGCGCTTCATGCGCGGCGCGGGCGACTTCCCCGGGGGCTTCCCGGCCGAGGGCTTCGGCGGAGACTTCCCCACGCCAGGCTATCCGCCGCCGTACACGCCGCCCGCGTTGCCGCCCGCTCCCGCCATCGCGGAGACCATCGCCGAGGCCGAGTTCGCCGAGGCTCCGGCCGCATCGTCCGGCTCCGCCCCGTTCGCAACCGAGATCGACGTGGCCGCCTTCACGGACACGGGCAGCACCTACGCCCGCTTCGAAGAGGTCGACGACGACGCTGACGAGGCTGGGGACGACGACGCGCTCGCGCCGAGCCTGGTTCTCGACCCCGACTCCGACTTGCCCACGATGGAGGCCGTCGAGCACGCGCTCATCGCCGAGGCCTTGCGCCGCTTCGAGGGCAATCGCCGCCGCACCGCCGAGGCCCTCGGCATCTCGGAGCGCACGCTCTACCGCAAAATCAAGGAGATCGAAGAAGTATGAGGCGTGAAGTTAGAAATTTGAAGTTCAAAGGGATGAGTGCCGGAGCTATGCGCTGGACACGGTGGCAGACCTGGGCGCTCACTTCCACCTTCTTACTTCTCACTTCCTACTTCTCAGCCTGCGGCATCTACAGCTTCTCGGGGGCGTCGATCCCGGACTACATCGACACGGTGGCGATTCCGCTGGCGGTGGATCAGTCGTCCGGCGGTCCGGCGACGATGGACCAGGACCTGACCGACTTCCTGTTCAGCCGGTTCGTCCAGCAGACGCGCCTCGATTTTGTGGAAGACGAGGCCGAGGCCGACGCGCTGCTGCTGACTACCATCGAGCGCTACACCAACCGCCCCACGGCTGTCACGGGTGACGAGGTGGCCGCGCTCAACAGCGTATCGATCAGCGTCCGCGCCGTCTACACCGACCGTGTCGAGGACATCGAACAGCTCGCCCAGAGCTTTTCGTTTACGGTCGAATACGACCCGGCCGACGGTCTTGACGGCGAGACGGAAGCCGCCGTTGCCGTGCTGGAGCAGATCGCCGAGGACATCTTCATCGCGGCGGCGTCGGATTGGTAGGAAGCGCCCAGACGCTGCACTTCTTTGGAAGGGGCTCACCCCGTTCGCTGTGATCCGTGGGTGAATAGAGCAGCGCGGTCATCCGTGCGTGTGGTTTTTCAGGGCGTCCTTTCGTCGTCTGTTTGTCTTGCCCGGGTAAGCTCAGAGGATGTGGCTGCGTCGAAGGCTTCGTGGGTTTTCGCGGGAGCCGTTGGGATTCCGCGCGCGAAGTGCGATCCTAGCGTTGTCTCGTCCACCACCGTCCGTCTGTGCTCGTCGTCGCCGTTCTCTACGCGCTCGCCCTCGGGGTGCTGCTCGTCTACGGGCTGAACCACCTCGCGCTAGCGTGGCGCTTCGCCCGCGAGGAAGGGCGCCGTGCCGCGCCGCCTCCCCGTTCACCGCGTACGGTCTGGCCGACGATCACGGTCCAGCTCCCGCTCTACAACGAGCGCGCTGTCGCCGAGCGGCTCATCGACGCCTGCGCGCGGTTCGAGTACCCCGCCGGCCGCTTCGACATCCAGGTGCTGGACGATTCAACGGACGTGACGCGCGACCTCGTCGCACGGCGCGTGGCCTACTGGCAGGACCGCGGCGTTCGCATCCAGCACCACCACCGCATCGACCGGAGCGGCTTCAAGGCCGGGGCACTAGCCGAGGGCCTCAAGACCGCGGCCGGTGAGTACGTTGCCATCTTTGACGCCGACTTCGTGCCGCCACCGGACGTGCTCATGCGGCTCCTTGACGGCTTCCGGCAAGACGGCGTGGACGAGCCGCAGATCGGGCTCGTGCAGGCGCGTTGGGGGCACCTCAACGCTGAGGCGTCGTGGCTCACGCGGGCGCAGGCGCTGCTGCTCGACGCGCACTTCGTCGTGGAGCAGGGCGTGCGTAGTGCATCGGGATGGCTCATCAACTTCAACGGCACCGCGGGGCTGTGGCGCCGCGCCTGCATCGACGAGGCGGGCGGCTGGCGGGCCGCGACGCTCACCGAGGACCTCGACCTCTCGATCCGCGCGCAGCTCGCGGGCTGGCGGCTCCGCTACGTCGGCGCGATCGAGGTGGCGGCGGAGCTGCCTGAGACGTTCGCGGCGTGGCGGCAGCAGCAGTTCCGCTGGACGAAGGGCACCGCCGAGACCGCGAAGCTGCTCGCCGGACCAGTGTGCCGCGCCCCGCTCTCCCGCGCGGCCAAGACCGAGGCGCTGCTCCACCTGACGAGCGGTGTCGTCTACCCCGCGATCCTGCTCGCCGCGCTCACGCACCCGCTCGTGCTGGTCGCACATGCCCTCGACCAGGGCGTCAGCGATGCCGTGCTCGCGCTCATGGCCCCGGGCGTGCTCGGGTTGGCCGGCGTGGCGGCGGCGCACCTCCTCGCGCAGCACGCGCTCTACCCCGACGCCCTCCGGCGCATGCTTGCCTTTCCGCTCTTCCTGGCCTCGACGCTCGGGCTGGCCGTGAGCAACACGCGCGGCGTCCTCGAAGCGCTACGCGGGCGCACCTCGGCCTTCGTCCGCACCCCGAAGCAGGGCGACAGCGCGCCCGTCAGGGCGTTGGCTGGCTCGACGCTGGCCGATAGCGCAAGCGGCGACGGCGCAAGCGGCGACGGCGCAAGCAGCGACAGGTCGGCGCTCCCAGCACCGATCACATCCCGACGGCGCATCCGGGTGCGCTGGACCGAGGCGACGCTGGCGGTCTACAGCAGCCTCGGCCTGATGGCGATCCTCGCGACGGGCGTCTATGCGGCGCTGCCGTTCCAGGTGCTCTTCGCGCTCGGCTTCGGCATGGCCGCGTTCAGCGAGCGCGCGCCACGTGTCGCCGAGGTACATACGGCAGAGGTGGAGGTGCCAAGGATGGTCTGGACACCCACGTCCCGGACCAGCACCAAGGCCCTCGCGTAGCGGCGAGAGCGGCGGGCAGATTCACGCTGCGCCCCAGCCACGTGGCCGGCTGTGGAGCCTATCTTGCGAGGACGTGCCGACCGCACCTTCGCCGCCTCCGCTCCAGCCGTATGTCCTCCCCCCTTGCCACCGCCGATGCGCTCCAGCGCAGCGCCGACCTGCTCGCGCAGGGGCGGCCCGAGGCGGCACGGGCCTTGTTGGTAGATCTTCTTGCTGAGGCGCCGCTCCACGCGACGGCCCAGATGATCCTCGCCAAGGCATGCGAGGCTACAGGCGACCTCCAGGCCGCTCTCGCGGCGTGGCACCAGGCGCACTTCCTCGTCCCAACGAGCCCCGTCGTGCAGCGCGAGCGCCAACGGCTCAGCACGGCCCTAGCCGACCTCGCGTCCGGGGGCACGAGCACGCTGCCGCAGCCGGTCGTCCCGCCCCTCCCCCGTCGTGATCTCCCCCTGCCACCCGTCGAGACGGACGACTTCCCCTTCGACTTCGACCAGATCGACCTGCTGCCCGATCCCGCCTTGCCGGACATCGGGCCGCCCGAGACCGGCGTGACGGAGTCAGCCTCGCTCCCTGAGCATGAAGCTCCGACCACGCCCGTCGCACGCGACGAGCCGGTGCCCGCACTCGACTTCGACAACCTCGACGCGCTCATCGAGCAGCTGGAGCAGGCCCCGCGCATCGTCCCTGATCCCGACTTCGAGGTCGAGGACGCGCCACCAGCCGCCGACGACGCCATCGCCGATGACATGGTCTCGGAGACGCTCGCGCGCATCTTCGTGGCGCAGGACCGCATCGACGAGGCCATCAAGGTCTACGAAACGCTCGCCGAGCGCGAGCCGGAGCGCCGGAGCGCGTGGCTCACCGAGGCCGAGACCCTGCGTCAGCGCTACAACCGTCCCGCCCAGGACGACTAGCGCAGGACGATGCTCCTGCCAGCCTCCCCATCCGCGACCTGGCATGGCCCTCCATCCGCTTCGACGCCTCCTCGACACCCCGGAGCGCCTCGTCGCAGGCGTGATGAGCGGTACCTCGCTCGACGGCATCGACGCGGTGGTGGCGCGGCTCGCGGGCAGCGGCCCCGGCATGGCCATCGAGGTGCTCGGCGCGGCGCACCACGGCTTCGAGAGCACCCTGCTCGCGCTGCTGCGGGCCAACGTGGAAGACACGACTTCGTCGGCGAAGGCGCTGGCGCACCTCGGGGTCGTCCTCGCCCACCGCTACGCCGACGCGATCGCCGATGCGTGCAAGGCGGCGGGGCTGTCGGTCGCCGACCTCGACCTCGTCGGCGTGCACGGGCAGACGGTGCAGCACGTCCCGCAGGCCGAGCGCGTTGGCGGACAGGAGGGCGTCCGCGCGACGCTCCAGGTGGGCAGCGGCCCGACGCTCGCGACGCTCCTCGGCGTGCCCGTCGTGCACGACTTCCGCGCGGCCGACCTCGCCCTCGGCGGCGAAGGCGCGCCGCTGGTGCCCTACCTCGACCTCGTCCGCTTCGCGCACCCTACCGAAGCGCGGCTGCTGCTCAACCTCGGCGGCATCGCCAACATGACGGTGCTCCCGCCCGGCGCGACCGCCGACACGCTGGCCGCCTTCGACTCCGGCCCCGCGAATATCCTCATCGACGCGCTCGCGCAGCGCTTCTACGGCACGCCCTGCGACTTCGACGGGCAGCACGCCGCCGCTGGGACCGTCAACCCCGCGCTCCTCGACCGCCTCCTCGGCGACGCCTACTTCGCCGCGCCCCCGCCCAAGTCGACGGGCCGCGAGCACTTCGGCGCGGCGTTCCTCGACTGGCACTTCCTCAGCACCGCGCTCCGCCCCGACGACCTCATCGCTACAGCGACGGCGCTCACCGTGCGCACCGTCCACGACGCCTATGCGCGGTTCATCGCGCCGGAGCAGCCTGTGGACGTGGTGATCGCGGCCGGTGGCGGCGTCCGCAACCCGACGCTGATGCAGCACCTCCGCGACGCCTTCGCCCCCATCCCGCTCCACACGACGGCCGACTACGGCGTGGAGCCGGACCTGAAGGAGGCGCTCTGCTTCGCCGTCCTCGCGCACGAGTACGTCAACGGCACCCCGACGAGCCTCCCCCGCGTGACCGGCGCCGACCGCCCCGCTCTGCTCGGATCATTGGCGCTGGCGTAAGTGGAACCGCGTTTAACGCGACGTGTTAAGGGCAATCCGGACTTATCCACAGCCGCATATCTGCCCATGTTGAACTATGATCAAGGGCTTCGCCTCCAGCGATACAGAGGCGCTTTTTAAACGTCGTCCCAGTCGAACGCTTCCTAGCGACATTCAGCGTCGTGCCTATCGCAAACTCCTGATTCTTGATGCCGCTGTTTCGCTCAATGACCTCCGTGTGCCACCGGGCAACCGCCTTGAAGCGCTGAAGGGCGACCGTGCAGGACAGCACAGCATCCGCATCAACCAGCAATGGCGGCTGTGCTTCGTCTGGGACGACGGCGACGCCTACGACGTAGAAATCGTGGACTATCACTGATGGAACTGCTTGCTCCCGTTCACCCCGGAGAGATCCTCCAGGACGAGTTCATCGAGCCACTCGGGCTGAGTCAAAATCGGGTGGCGTTAGCGATTCGCGTGCCTGCGCGGCGCATCAACGAGATCGTCCTCGGCAAACGTAGCGTCACGGCAGACACGGCGCTGCGGCTCGGACGCTATTTCGGGACGAGTGCGCAGTTCTGGATGAATCTCCAGGCACGCTACGACCTCGATGTGGCACAAGACGCCCTAGGCGATCAACTCGACCGCGACGTGGTGCCACTTGAGCGCACCTGACAGACTCACCACTGTGTCATCCTGAGCGAGCGAAAGCGAGTCGAAGGATCTCTGTCAGTCTCGGTGTCCCGGGTAGGCTTGGAAGCTGGCCCGCAGATCCTTCGGCTCCATCCGCTACACGGATTCCGCTCAGGATGACTTGGGCGTGAGAATGTGGGGAAGGACGAACGAGGCAATGCAGACAGGGTAGCACTCCTCACCGCTGCACCGCCCAACCTCCTCACTGCCCAACCGCCTCATGGACTTCACCCCCATCGCCGAGGTCGGCGAGTTTGGCCTCATCGACCGCCTCACCGACACGCTCGGCACGCCCGAGGCCCCCGCGCTCGTCCAGGGCATCGGCGACGACGCGGCGGTGTACCGCGTAGGCAACGGCCAGGTGCACGTCGTCACGACGGACGCGCTAATCGAGGGCGTGCACTTCGACCGCACGTTCATGCCGATGCGCTACCTCGGCTTCAAGGCGCTCGCGGTCAACGTCTCCGACATCGCTGCGATGAACGCGCAGCCGCGCTACGCCACCGTCGCGCTCGGCGCGCCCAACAACGTCTCCGTCGAGCAGATCGAGGCGCTCTACCTCGGCCTCCGCGACGCCGCGAGCCGCTACGGCCTCGCCGTCATCGGCGGCGACATCACGGCATCGCAGGCGCTCACGCTTGGCATCACGGTGATCGGCGAGGCGGACGAGGACGCCGTCGTCTACCGCAGCGGCGCGCAGCCGGGCGACCTTCTCTGCGTCACGGGCGACCTCGGCAGCGCCTACGCCGGCCTGAAGATTTTGCTGGACGAGAAGAGCGCGTTCGTGGACCCGGACGGCCCGCAGCCCAACCTGAGCGAGTACGACTACGTCGTGCAGCGACAGCTCTACCCGCAAGCCCGTCTCGACGCCGTACGCGCCTGGGCCGACGCGGGCATACGCCCGACCGCGCTCATCGACCTCTCGGACGGGCTCGCCTCGGAGGTGCACCATCTGGCCAAAGCGTCCGGTGTCGGGATGGCCGTCGAGGTCGGCCTGCTGCCCATGCACGCGCAGACGGTGCGCGTCGCCGAGCGCTTCGACGAGGCCCCGGACGCCTGCGCGCTCTACGGCGGCGAGGACTACGAACTCCTCTTCACGCTCCCCGAAGCCGAGGCCGCCAAGCTCGACGCGACCACGTTCGCCGTGCTGGGCCGCGTGACCGTGCCCGAGGACGGCGTTGTTGTCCAACTCCCCGACGGCGGCACGATGCCCCTCGCCGCGTCGGGGTTCCGGCACTTTTAGCCCGGTGCCTCGCTGACAAGCAGGTGTTCATAAGTTCTGCGGCACATCCCCTCGGCGAGGCCCGGCTCTCATACCAAATCCGGCTGTCCTGTACCGGAATAGCCGACAGAACGAAGCTCCCCTCCTAGACAGGAGGGGCTGGGGGTGGTTGATCGGGCAAGCCTCAAACCGGAAGTATGCCCCCGGACTTGGTATCATACGGATTCGGCGTCACGATGTCAGCATAGCTCCATGTTGCGTAGTGCGTGCCCGAGTATCGGATCGAGGTCAACACGCACTACGCGACACGCAACACCTCCTCGGCTATCCTGACATCGGCGAATTGAAAGCGTATGACTCAGATCGTCCGCGGGAGTATTGGGTCTTTCATTCGGGGTACAGCACCACGAGTAGGAAAGAGATTGGCCGCATTATCACGGACTTGTTTGACCACCATTGAGCACAAGCTCACGGTTTCCTGCCGAAGACCCACCGCCGCACGGCAACACGGCTTCACCGCTGCACTCTCCTCCCTCAGATCGCCAGCTTCCCCAACCGCGCTGCCTTGATGACGGCCTCCGTGCGCGAGTGCGCGCCCAGCTTCCGCAGCAGCGAGGCCACGTGGAACTTCGCCGTGTTGTCCGAGACGCCGAGGCGGTCGGCGATGAGCTTGTTGGGCAGCCCCTCGGCGACGAGCGCCAACACCTCCTGCTCGCGCGGCGTGAGCGCCGGGCCTGCGTCCTCCGGCGTCGCGTCGCGCTGCACGACATCGGCGAAGCGTGGGGCGACGACCACGAGGCCCCGGTACGCTGCCACGAGCGCGGCTGCGAGCGCATCGGGCGCGACCGTCGCTGGGAGCAGCGTGCGGGCACCGACCTGCCACGCCCACCGTGCCGCCGCGTTGTCGTCCACGATGGCGACGAGCGGCGCTTCGGTATCGGGCGTCCCGGCCGAGTCGGTGTCCCAGAGTACCACGTCGGCGGCTCCGTGGCGGACGGGAACCGTCTTGTAGCCCGGCGCTGTTCGCAGCCACTCGGCCCACCGCTCGGCGTCACCCGCGTCGACGCGCACGCAGAGGCGTCCGGCATCAGGTACGTCGAGGGCGAACAGGGCGGTCAGCGTCAGCGGCATTACGTCGAGGGAAAAGAGGCGGGTAGCAGGAGTGCTCGGCAAAACGATGCACGCGGGAGGCGGCGCGGGGATCCTGAGGTGGCCCCGCGCGGTTGCGCGTCGGGTTTTGTATGCGTTCTTGCATCTTGTCGATCTGAAGCACGCTACGCCCCATCCTTGTCATCCCGAGCGGAATTCGCGAAGCGGATGGAGTCGAGGGATCTGCGGGCCAGCGACCGCGCCTCAGTCAGAGCGTCGAGGTAGACATACGATCCCCCGCCTGCGCGAGGGCAAGCTCTTCGACTCGCTGATGCTCGCTCAGGATGACAAGATTCTGAACGCGCCGTCTCTCACCAGTTTCTGCCCCATGTCTGCTGCCCTCGTCCTCGACCATGTGACCAAGCGCTACGGCCAGGGGCCAGCCGTGCTCGACGGCTTCGCGCACACCTTCGCACCCGGCACCACGACGGCGCTCGTTGGGCCGAACGGCTCCGGCAAGTCGACGCTGCTGCGGCTGCTGATGGCGCTCGCATTCCCCACGGCGGGCACCATCCGCTACGGCGAGCTGGACGTGCACCGCAGCCCGTACCGCTACCTCCGGCACGTCGGCATCGTCCACGATGCGCCGCGCCTGCCGCAGCACCTCACGGCGGTCGAACTGCTCGAATGGGTCCTCCGCCAGCGCGGCCAGTGGGGCGACGGGGCCGCGGCTCGCGTGGAGGCGCTGCTCGACACGGTGCTGCTCGACGAGCGCCGGGCGCAGGTCATCGGGACGTATTCGAGCGGGATGCTCCGCAAGACGCAGCTGGCCGCCGCGCTCGTGGCGACGCCGTCGGTGCTGCTCATGGACGAGCCGTTCCGGGGCCTCGACACCGCCGCCACCGCCGCCGCGCTCGACCTCGTGCGGGCGCACATCGCCGCGGGCGGCCTCGCCGTGCTCTCCAGCCACCGCGCCGACCTCCTCGACATGCTCGCCGACGATACGGTCGCGCTCGGGAGCGTCGCGGAGCCGGTGGACTGACCTACTCCTTCGGCGGGATCACGACGGCCTCGCCGCCGCAGGCCATCTTGCCGCCGCGGTAGACGTAGACCTTCGCCTTGACGTGCCCGAAGCGCTCGATCTTCTCGGTGATCTTGACCTCAATGGTCACCTCCGAGTCGACGGGGACAGGGCGGAGGAACTTGGCCGAGAGCGAGACCGCGACCGAGCCGTGGCCGGGGTAGTCGCGCCCGAGCACCTTCGAGATGTAGCCGAGCAGCAGCGCGCCGTGGGCGATGGGCTGGCCGAAGTCGGTCGTGGCGGCGTACTCGGGGTCGACGTGGATGGGGTTGTCGTCGCCCGTGAGGTCGGCGTAGGCACGCACGTCGGCGGCGGAGACGGTCATGACGGTCTCGAAGGTGTCGCCGACGTTGAGGGAGTCGTAGGTGTGAGCCATGAGGCAGTGAAGCGGGGTGGTTGAGGGCGTGACCTGACCACCAAACCTACGCGTTTCGCTCGCTATTGGGGAAGCGTCTCTTGCCACCGGTGACGGCCCCAGAAGTCAGGGAGGTCCCGAAGCGGCATGTCGAGGAGCGGGGACGACTCGCCGACCCAGTAGCTCGGCGTGGCCCCTGGCTCGGAGATGTAGTCCACGCGCAGCCGGTCGCCCCAGATCTGGTAGGCAAAGTGCCTCTCTTCATACCGATCCGTCACCACCAAGT
>JBCCLD010000036.1:0-19232 GCA_039027055.1 Bacteroidota bacterium | reverse complement strand
GTTGGGTATGAACGTGTGGACGGTTGACCGTGTGGACGAGGAGGCCCACCTTCACACGTGGACACCTTCACACGTGGACGCGCGGATGGGACATCCGCGCTGCATACGTTCACACCCAAAGCCGGCCTCGAAGCTGGCGACCCATCGCAACGATGCGTCCGGATTTGGTATTACTTGGGCTTCTTTAGGTCGAGTTCAAACGCAAGGACTTACTGTGATGCGCTTCCTTTTACTGGCTCTGATTTTTTCTGGACCTTATGCGTTAGCACAAAGCACACTACAGGCGCATCCAAATCCGCTCGACGGTTCCGTCGCAGACACCTTGGAGCTTCGTCCTGCTTCAACCGTACCCGTGTCGGTCGATAGTCTGCAGTTCGAATCGCTAGAGAGCGGGTTTGGACCAACGGGTTGGTTTTTTTCCTTCAGCGTCCACTCAGGTAACAACGAGCAGCCAGGCAACGACAGGCAGGTAGGACTCATTGAATGCTATCCACGTGGGTTCTCCCCAGAGGGCCACCCCTGTGTTGTGCAATCAGGCCAAGGTGAACAACCCTTCGGTACCACTCTAGCACCATCCGACACGCTCCTGCTCTACGGCTTCGAGTTGGGATGCTTTAGGTGCGCTGTCCCAACTCGTTCTAGCCAGGATGACGTGCTGTTTATTTACAGCGGGGGTGAACCGGAGCCGCTTCGGGTTCCAATACTCAACATCCGATTTGTCAACACGGAGAATCCGCCTCGCCCCACCAATTTCCACGTCGTCAGCTATCCCAACCCCACTCGCGACCGCGTCTCCCTGGACATCACGGTCTCCTCGTTGACAGACGTACAGATCGAGGTCCTCAATGTGACGGGGCAGCGTGTTGCTGGCCCGATCAAACGTGTGCTTGCAGCAGGAACACATGCCATCGTGATTCCTCTCGCCAGGGCGTCTGCTGGGACCTATTACCTGGCTATTCGCTCCACAGATGGGACGACCGTCGAGCGAATCCACCGCGCTATTGTTCTGCTGAGATGACCCTTTTCCGACCAGTCGGTCTCAAGGAACTCGAACTCATCGCGGAGTCGGGCTGGCGTGCATTTCCGCCGCGCTTGGAGTGGCAGCCAATCTTCTACCCCGTGCTCAACTTCGCGTACGCCGAGCAGATCGCGCGCGACTGGAACACGACCGACGACAATTCCAGCCACAGCGGCTTTGTGACGCAGTTCGACGTGGACGACGCGTTCGTGAGCCGCTATGACGTGCAGATCGTCGGTAGCGCGAAGGTGCACCAGGAGCTATGGGTGCCTGCCGAAGAACTCGCTGCCTTCAACGCCCACCTCCTTGCTCCCATCGACGTCGTGGCGGCCTACTACGGCGAGCGCTTCGACGGCGAGCGCGACGCCCGCTCGGACTTGCCCACTTCGCTCGTCAGCTTCCCTCAGAGCACCAAGCCCCTCTAGCCGAACGCGACCATCCGCTCGCTTACCTGCTCTGCAATACGGGCTCCAATCGCTAGGGACGCTGTTGCGGCCGGGCTCGGCGCGTTGAGGACGTGGACTTGCCGATCGGTAGCGTGAATCACGAAATCGTCGGCGAGCGCGCCGTCGCGGGTGACGGCCTGAGCACGGACGCCAGCTCCACCGTCGCGGAGGTCGGCGCGGGTGACCTCGGGGACAAGCCGCTGGAGCGACTTGAGGAATGCGCCGCGGCTGAGCGAGCGGTGCATCTCGTAGAGGCCCATCCGCCAGTGCTGCAGGGCGAGCCGTCGGAAGCCTGCGTAGCCGAGCGTCTCCGCGAGGTCGCCGAGATGGAGCGTACCCCAGCCGTAACCCTCGCGGGCGAGCGCCAGCACCGCGTTCGGCCCGCACTCGACGCCACCATGGACCATGCGCGTGAAGTGGACGCCGAGGAACGGGAATGCCGGATCCGGGACTGGGTAGATGAGCGTCCGGCACAGGTGCTCAGCCTCGGGACGCAGTTCGAGGTACTCGCCGCGAAACGGAACGATCTGCACGTCGGGATCGAGGCCCGCCATCCGCGCGAGGCGGTCGGCGTGGAGGCCTGCGCAGGCCACGAGCGTCCTCGCTGTGATCGCGCCCTGCGTCGTCTCGACGGTGACGCTGTCGGCGTGCGAGGCGATGCCGGTGACGGCGTGACCTAGTCGGAGGTCGAGCCCTTGCTCCCGGGCGCGCTCAGCAAGGCGACGCCCCAGCGCAGGGTAGTCGGCGATACCTGCGTCCGGGACATGAATCGCAGCGACGCCTGCGACATGCGGCTCCAGTTCGCGCAGCCGCTCGGGGCCGACGAGTTCGCATGCCACACCGTTGGCTTGGCCGCGCTCGAAGATGGCCTCCAGCCGGAGGCGCTCGTCCTCGCTTACTGCCACGATGACCTTGCCGCAGAGGTCGTAGGGGACGCCCTCGGCCTCGCAAAAATCGAGGAGTGCGGCCCGGCCGGCGCGGCAGTTGGTGGCCTTGAGCGAGCCGGGCGTGTAGTAGACACCTGAGTGAATCACGCCCGAGTTGTGCCCCGACTGGTGTGCCGTGAGGCGGTCTTCTTTCTCGATGAGCACGACGGATGCCCCCGCCTGCGTGAGATGGTAGGCGGTAGCTAGACCGACGAGGCCTCCCCCTATGACTACGGTATCAACCATGACGAGTGTAGCGCATTCTTGAGCACTGGAACGGAGTGACGTTCGCTGCATCAAAGGCCGTGCCCATAGGCTCTTCATTTCCCCTTCGTGGTCGGTCTGGGCTCCAACCCCTACCATGGGACATCACTTCTCTTCCCCACCATGGTCAAGGCTCTCTTCGTCTGTGTCGGCAACGCCAGCCGCAGCCAGCTCGCCCAGGCGCTTGCCCAGCGGCATGGCGCGGGCCTCCTCGATATACACAGCGCGGGCACGCAGCCCAGAGAGGCCCTAGATAATCGGGTAGCCTCTGCGCTCACGCAACGCGGCTTCGATGTGGATGCTCTCATCCCGAAGACGATAGACGACGTGCCAGGAGGCCCCTACGAGTGGATGATCCGCATGGGCTGCGGTGATGTGTTGCTCGTTCCGGCGCTCCACCGTGAGGATTGGGACTACCCTGCGCCCTCGAAGCTGTCCGACCTCGACTTTGAGGCACTCTGCACCGATCTCGAAGACCGTGTCATCGACTTCGTGGAGCGGGTTCGACTGTGGACGGAAGAGACGGGCTTTGCTGTGGACGTAGGCGATCATGCTACTCTGGACACCGCGGATATCGTCCTGGCGGTGAGTGACGCCTCCACTGCGCTTACGAACGATGTAGTGCAACGCGGGGGGGCACCCTCGGCGGTACTACCCTCGCCGGCAGCGCCCGGTGCGTCGTTGCTCCGTCCTGAGTCTTCACGGGACGCCACCTAGGCGCGGGCCGCCGCTGTCATGCCAGGAAGCCAGAACGGGGGAATCTCATTGCTTGACCCGCATCGACGCTGGATGCGGCTGGCGATGCGCGAGGCCGAGTTTGCCGCGGAAGCAGGCGAGGTCCCGGTTGGTGCACTCGTGGTGCGGACGGGTCAGATCGTCGGGCGGGGGCACAACCTCGTGGAGAAGCTCGGCGACCCTACGGCGCACGCGGAGATGATCGCGATCACGGCGGCCTGCGAGACGCTCGGCACGAAGTTCCTCACCGACTGCACGCTCTACGTCACCCTCGAGCCCTGTCCCATGTGTGCCGGGGCCATCGTATGGAGCCGCCTCAAGCGCGTCGTGTTTGGCGCGATGGACGAGAAGGCAGGCGCAGGCGGCTCGCTGTTCAACATCCTCCAGGACGACCGCCTCAACCACCGTACGGAGGTCATCGCTGGCGTGGAGGCAGAGGCGAGTGCGGATCTGCTCCAGCGGTTCTTCCAGGCGCGGCGTCGAGGATAGCCTCATCGGCCTGCCTCAATCGCTGGATTCTTCAGAAACAGCACGAGCGCGACCGGGTGTAGGGTGACGCCATGCAGGTACGTACTCCCACAACTTCTTCTGCGCTCGTCGATGTCCTGGTCGTCGGAGCAGGCCCCATTGGCCTTGCCTGTGGCATCGAAGCCAAGCGGCACGGACTCCGCGCTCGCATCGTCGAGAAAGGAGGGCTCGTCAACTCGCTCATCGGCTACCCGACAAACCTGGAGTTCTTCTCGACGCCCGAGCTGCTGGAGATCGGCGGGCACCCGCTACCGACGGCCAACTATAAGCCCCACCGCGAGGAGACGATCGACTACTACCAGAACGTCGCCTTGACGGAAGTGCTTGATGTCCGGCTCTACGAACGCGTCGAGGGCGTGAATGGAACCGACGGCGCGTTCGAGATCGTCACGAGCAAAGGCACGCACCGCGCTCGCAAGGTTGTGGTGGCCACCGGCTTCTTCGACCAACCCAACCGGCTGGGTGTACCTGGCGAGGAGTTGCCCAAGGTGTCACACTACTTCAAGGAGCCGTATCCCTACGCAAGCCAGCGGGTCGCCGTCGTTGGCGCGAAGAACTCCGCGGCCAAGGTGGCACTCGACTGTTACCGACACGGTGCCGAGGTCACACTCCTCGTGCGCGGCCCTGCGATCTCGAACTCGGTGAAGTACTGGATCAAGCCAGACGTGGAGAACCGCATCAAGGAAGGCTCGATCCGGGCGTTGTTCAACACGACTGTCACAGCTATCGAGCTTGACGCCGTGCACGTACAGACGCCTGGCGGGGCGCAGGTCATCGGCAACGACTTCGTCCTAGCGATGACGGGCTACCGTCCCGACTTCCGCTTTCTGGAGGCACTTGGCATCGCGCTTGACGGCGACCGGCGCGTACCGCAGCACCACCCCGACACGATGGAGAGCAACCGTGTGGGCGTCTACCTGGCGGGCACGGTCTGCGGCGGGCTCAACACGAGCCGGTGGTTTATCGAGAACGGGCGCATTCATGCCGCGCAGATCATGGGCCACATCGCTACCAAGTCTCCCCTCGCCGTTCGCTAACCTAGCTCTTCCGCTCCTGCCTGCCTGTGACGATGGAGCAACGGGTACCAATGGCAGCGGGGGCAGAGCGTGATGCCCTGCCCCCGCGTGCCGAAGCTTGCCTGATCGAAAGCTACAGGGTGACTGCAGCCGTAATCAGGTTCACGCTGCTGAAGAAGTCCACTGGACGGTAGGCGTAGTCAACGGCAATCCCGACTCCTTCGAAGTCGTAGTTGATGCCTGCGCCGACGTTCCAGCCCTGGTACATCGTCTGGTCCATGTCCTCGCGCAGCTCGAAGCCACCCCGGACAAAGACGATGTTCTGGTAGCCCAGTTCAAGCGCCCCCGAGTACTGGTCGGGGTCGTAGGAGTTGGACCGGAAGTTGCCGATCACCGTCGCGTCGATGCCTTCAGCGAACTGCCGGGTGTAGGCGATGCCGAAGTTGAGAAGCGAAGGCAGTTCGTGCGACTGGGCGCGGATTTCGCCCGCGATACCGTCGGTGGCGTCCACCACGGGGATCGAGCGAGCGAGGCCGCGGCCGTCGAACGACATCTGAGGGCCGAGGTTTTTGAGGCTGACCCCGAAGCGGAGTCCACTCTCACCCACGATGTAGGTCATCCCAGCGTCAAACGCGATATAGTTCGCGCTCATGTCGTCGATCGTCTCGTTGGCGAACTTGGCCGTCACGCCCGCCGCAATGCGGTCGGTCAGCTGCCGAGCGTAGGTCGCGCCGACCACCACGTTGGTGGCCGTGAATGTAGACGAAGGCGTAGGATCTTCCTCACGCAGCGTGGGGATGTCGCCGAAGTCCCACGATGTGATCGTGAGGGCGATGTTGTTGTTGCCGACCCGCTGCGCCACGCCAAAGTAGTTGACGCCGATGTCGGCTACGTAGCCCATGCGGCTGAAGAGCGCGCTAGAGCCCGTGTTCGCCATCAGGCCAGCCGGGTTCGACTGGAGCGCCTCGATGCCGTTGAGGGTGGAGAGGCCGCTCGTGAGCGAGTTCGACATGGCTGCCGTCCGCGCCGTGAGCGGGATGAGGAGGTGTTCGGCTCCTTGGGTGCCCGACTGCTCGGGGCTCTCCGCACGCTGTGCCTGGGCAGGCACAGCGGCGAGAGCCAGAGCGAGGAGCAACCCGTATAGAGCGTATTTGCGGGTGTTCATAACGGTGAGCGTTAGAGTTTACAGGTTGCTAGGCTTAGAAGTTGTTCAGCTGGATCTCGCGTTGCACAACGCCGAACTTGATCACCTTTTCGCCAACCACGTCGCCTGCGCCGTTCTTCGCCTCAACGTAGATGAGGTACATCCCGCTGGCGATAGGCAGTCCGGCTTCCGTGTTGAGGTCCCAGTCGAACTCGGGGTCGTTGGTCTCCAACGTGCGCACGAGCGTACCAGCAAGGGTGAAGATGCGGATGGTAGAGCGCTCCGTCAGGTTGATGAAGCGGGCCACCCGGTTCTCTCCACCGATTTCGTAGGCGGATTCGCCGCGGTACGGGTTGGGTGAGATGAAGATGTTGTCGACGGCCTCAGCCAGGCTCTCTTCTGAACTCGCCGTCGAGCCGACAGCGGCACCGTCGATCTCGAACACATCGCCTTCCGTGAGGAACGGCTTCGTCGTGATGATTCGGATCACAGTCCCCACAGCAGGGGTTTCACCGCTGCCGCTCGCATCTGCGAAGACCAGGTTGTTGATCAGAGAGTTTCCACGATCACGCGAGGTACCCCGATAGCAGAAGTCCGTGTACATGCCCTGTAGACGGCACTCGGCGTCCTCACCGACGTCGGTGAGAGGTCCAAGGTCGATCTGCGTGTCACCGTCGTTGTCACGGTCGTACTCAGCGCCTCCCCCTCCGAAGGCACGAGCGGCCTCGTTGAAGAGCTCGTAGCCGTTCGGTCGATCCGGCATGTAGACGAAGAGGCGCTCAGTCGTTGGAGCCCCTGAAAAGTCAACACCGTCAGGGTTCCAGGTATCGGTGCCTGGGAAGGTGTCGGCAAAGTTGGGCACCGTGCCAGCCCCGGAGGAACGGACGTACGGAATCATCTGGATGTCATCGGACGGGTCGTCCGGGGTTCTGCCCAGATTCCAGAACTCGAAGGGAACGCTGATGATGTCTCCGTTGCCCGAGGAGAGATAGGCTCCGAAGCAGTTGCCCTCGGTAGCACACTCCTGGGTGAACCGAATCTCATAGTCTTCCGGGGTCGCGATAGCTGCGTTGGCAGCCACTTCCCCGATGCTGGCCGTGTTGCCACCACTCGAGAGGTAGTAGCTCCCTGTGGTGCTCAGATCTTGCCAGACAGTGTTCCCGTCGTACACCTCGCAACCACTGTCGTTATCGTCGCAGGTGTCTCCGCTCGGGCTGCTGATCTCGACGATGCCAGCGCCGTTGCCCGAGATGTTCGGGGGGCCAGGCTGGCTAGCGTCGTCCGTGCTACGGTCCGCCGCTGGGACCGCGGCAGCGAGGGTCGGCGTCAAGAATGCGATGCCATCCCTCACGACTTCGAAAGCCGTCGGGGCACGCCCGGTCCGAGTCACGAACTCGATACCGTCGAAGAGCTGCGTGTCGTCTGACAGATCTCCTCCATTGCCGCGGTAGACATTGTAGGAGGTGATGACCGTGCTGTTCACTCCAGTGAAGAAGTCAACCACTTCCACGGTGTACGTGGCGTTCACGTCAACGGAGAACGGGTCAACCACCACTGCATTTGCCTGCAGCGCGAACGGGGAAAGCCCTGGTGCGATCGCAAGGCGGGCTGACTCGCTCGCGCCTCCGATCTGGACCTGGTTGCCGTTGTTGGCGGCGAACACGTCTCTCGGACGGACGGTGATGCGCTGGATCTGGCCCTCCAGGACTTTCGGGATGGAGCTGTCGTTGAAGGCGTACGCCGACACTCCGTAGTAGAAGTCTTGGTAGTTCGTGAGACCCGTGATGGTCTGGTAGTACTGGAGACCCGAGTCGCTACCAAACGCTGCGATGAACGAATTGAACGCGCCAGTCGCAGCATCGAGAGCCTGGTCAATCGGCTGGGTCACGCCATCCACGATGTCGTAGGTGGCAATGCGCGTGGGCGTAGCATCTTCAGGACTGTCGAACTGGTAGACGTTGAAGCCCTGGAAGTCGTACGTCTTATCCGTGACGTCATCTCGCTCCGCCAAGAACGGGTCGTTCACCTCATAGGTGCCGAGGAAGTTGCTCGACGACTCGTCGTAGCTCCACGAGATGACCACTTCGCCGTTGAGCTCGGACACGGACACCGAGGGGGGCGGAGGCGGGAGCGGAAGCTCGAAGTCGACATCGAAGGCAGTCTGGGCAAGCTGGTCTGCTGCGAGCATCGCCGAGACCGATCCGATGTTGTCAGAGCCTGTAGCCCAGACAATCCCAAACGTGATGTCCTGAACGTCGCCGGGGTTGATCGTGAACGGTCCGGTCGTCTGGAAGAAACGACGGTCACTCGGCGGAATCGGATCACCACAGCTGGTCGGCGAGTCGGGGCACAGTTCACTCCAGTACTCGCCTGGGAAGTTCGGATAGACAAAGTCTACCGGTACCGTTCCACCACGTCCCGTGCTTCCCTCCGTCCACGGCTGGCCGTCTTTCCAGCGACCCGTCATGTAGTTGTAGTACTGCTGAGCATCGTCCGGGTCACACAGATCGTCGCACGAGCCGTTGTTAAAGTACCCGAAGGAGGTCATGCCCAGTGTATCAGGCGCCATGTTGTCTCCTACACCGGGGAAATCTTCGTCGACGATGGGACCTTGGAAGAAGTCGTAGCCGAGCGCAGGGGGTGGTACGCCGTAGCCTCCTACGTCCTCGTTGTCGGCGTTGTAGATGTAGCCGACGCCGAGCTCAGGGTCACTCCCAATGTAGTCGTCTTCGAACTCGTTGCCGAGGTCAGCATCGACGAAGAGCGTCAGGTAGGCCTCTTCGAGCGGCTGCGTACCGCGATAGACGAATTTGTACTTGTAGAAGGTGACGTCGTTGAGCGCGTCAGCACGCGCGAAGGCGAAGGCCTGCGCCTGAATCTCCAAGCCGATCGGCGGGCTGCCGGTACGCTGGTGGCGGTTGCCGACGTCGTTCATCACCCACCAGATACCCTGGTCGCCAATGATGTCTGGACGGTCACCACCGGCCAGGTCGTAGGTGGAGCGTCCAGCGGCTTGGCGCACGTCCGGATCGGCGCGCTCGATTTCGTCGCGCTCGTCGACGCGCCCGTCACCGTCGTTGTCCAGGCCGTCTGTGCCCTCGTCGGTGAGGCCATCGCCGTCGTCGTCGAAGCCGTTGTTAGAGGCGGCGAGGACGGGCGCGCCGAGCTCGGCAGGCCAGTCACGGAGGTCGGGAGCCGTCGCTCCACCGGATTCGAAGGCGATGATGTCGGAGCGGCTGACCTTGTAGAGGCGGTCAAACTGCGCACAGTCGTTGGGGTCGGGAAGCGTGCCGTCTTCGTTGAGAGGACCGGGCCAGAACTCAAACGGCCCGTAGGTGGAGCCTGCCACACGGAGTTCGCCGTCAATGAGGCCGGCGACCCAGATGCCCGCCGCGAAGATGGAGTTGGTCGTTCCAGATGCTGGCACGGTGTAGACCGGATCGGTCGCTCGCCAGAAGAGGTTACCGATGTTGTACATACGGGCCCGGACGTTGTTGACGTCGAGGTCGCGCTGCGCCACACCAGTTTGGCAGTTGCCAGGGGTCTGAGCCTGAGTGGTGGGAGCCACTCCGGTGGTCAGCGCGATGCCCAAGGCTGCCAGAAGGAGATATCGCATGGATATAGGTGAGTGTCGCTAGAGGAGGACAGAGGTGGACACACAGGCATGGCGGCGCGCCGCCATGCCTGTGGCAGAGTCGTTAGAAGCTGAAGAGCAGGCCGAGGCGGAACCGACGTGGCTGACCGTAGAACCGGGAACCGGCCCCGGCTGACGTGAACTCGTCACGGGCTACAATCACCGGGGAGGCGATGTAGGCCTCGTCGTAGAGGAAGTCCGGTACCCCGGCCACGCGTGTGGCCGTACCCTGGAAGGCATCATAGCTGCCGAAGCCGTCATCGTCAGGCTGACCGGTCGTGCGGTACACGTTGGCGATGATTTCCTGATCGAGGAGGTTGAGGATCCAGAAGTAGGCGTTCAGCTGTGCGCCTCCAAAGCCCAGGTCGAAGACGCGGTTGACTTTGAGGTTCAGCTCAGCAGTCGTCGGCATCGTGACGCTGTTAGGCGACCCAATGACGTCACCCACGTTGATGTCCGACGTGAGCGGAGCATCGCGGATCTCGCGCGCCGTGAACGGCTGTCCACTTTGCACTTGTGCCAGGAGGTTTACACCAAAGTTCTCCAGCACGCTCGCGCCGAGCAACTGGGGGCCTTCATCGTTACCGAGACGGTAGTCAAGCGACGCCGTGAAGACGTGGCGACGGTCGAAGTCTAGCGGGAAGATGGTTTCCGGGATGATACCATCGCGGAAGGCCGCGGTGAAGGAAGAGAGGCCCGAAGAGCCGGTACCCTGGGCGAACGAGAGCGTGTAGTTCACGTCCAGGGCGAGGTTGTTGGTCCGACGCAGATCGAAGCCGAGCTCCATGCCCTTCGTCGTCGTGAAGTCCGTGTTCAGGTACGTGAAGTACCCGAGCTCGCTGAACTGCACCTCGCGGACGTTGATCTTGTTCTCCTGGGTGCGGTAGAAGCCCGAGATGGTGAGCGCGGCGCGCTCGCCGAGGCGCTGACGGAAGCCCAACTCGTACTGGGTCGTGCGCTCCGGCTGCAGGTTCGGGTTGTTGATGAATGCACTCTCGAGGTCGATGTAGCGGTTGAGCGACGCGAACGACCCTACGGTGGGACGTTGGCTCGTCACGTTGTAGCTCGCGAAGAAGAGCGCGCGGTCGGTGACCGGGAAGCTCACACCCACACGCGGCATCACCGTGACCTGCGGGTCGTACTCTACCAGTTCAGGCTGTACATCCCCCAGCGAGGACGTCTGGCCTCCTACGTTGAAGACGAGGTCGCCGATGTCAGCGCTGTTGATGCTCGTGCCGTTCGGGTCGAAGAAGTTGCCTTCGAGATCTCGGTAGGCCACCACCCCGCCGTCATCGCCGAAGTAGACGGCGAAGTCGTCGTTGATGTTACCCGGGCGCTGGAAGCTGTCGCCCTGGAAGAGGTCGTTGGCCGGATCTGTCAGCGCCGCGTTGCCCGCACGAACGATGGGGAACGGCGCGTAGAGGTCGAGCGGGGCCAGCGTGTTGTTGTCAAAGACGTCTATGCGGAGACCGAGTTGGAGGACGAGGTCGCGGAATTCGATCTTGTCCGAGATGTAGCCACCGTAGTAGAGCGGCTTGTGCGGAGCGATGTCGTACTTGTCATCGGCTGTGTACTCCGGGTTGAAGAAGTTGGCAACGTTCTCGTCGTCGACTTCCCGGAGGCCGTTGAAGCTGTAGCCATAGTAGAGCGTGGGGCCACGCTGCGAGAAATCGCTGAATCCGATCTCGTCGTACGTCGTGGCGCCGCCTTCCGTGAGCCCCTCAGCACCCGGTGCGAACGGATCGTTCGGGTCGTTGACGAACTGGGCTAGGCGCGAACCGTTCGTGAAGCGGAAGCGACGGCGGGTCTCCGTCTCGAACTCGCCACCGAACTCGATCTGGTGGACGCCAAGCTGGACCGTACCGAAACCGGAGAACCGGAGGCGAGACTCATCGCGACGGTCATAGGTGTCGTAGGCACCCACGTTGCCTGGGTTGCTGAACAGGCCATAGCTGTCACCAACCACCGAGCCAAAGTTTCCATCAATCGGAGGCGTGGCTACACCGTTTTCGAAGCGGATGTAGCGAGCAGCTACCTCGTTGACCGGATCTGAGATGTCACCGTAGCGAAGTATGTCTTCCACGTCTCCGGTGAAGCCGTTGGGGTAGAAGACGTTCTCGAACTTGCTGAACTCGCCCTGTACCTGGAAGAAGGCCGCGTCGCCGAGGCGCTGACGATAGTTACCGAAGACGCGCCAGTTGTCTGTTTCGCTGATGTAGAAGCGATTGCGGTTGAAGAAGCCACTGGCGTACGAGTAGGTCTCGTCGTAGTCCTGGTTGAAGTTGCCACCCAAGCGCACGGTGGCCGTGCTGGTCGGGTTGAACGTCAGGTTACCGTCGACGGTGATGCTGCGGAAGGGGTTGTCCTTCGTGCTCACGCGATCATACTGGTCTGCCGTGAGCGTCTCCGTAGCATCGATGACTCGGGGAAACGTCGTGCCGGTCTCTTGCAGGAGCGTCTCGCCGTCCGCCAGTTCGATGCCGAACGCGCTCGGGTCGGCCAAGATGTCCTGACCCGCCGTGCCAGGCACGACTGCGTCTGGGATCGGGATGAAGCGGCTTGTGCCGTCGGCTCCGACGATCTCGAAGAGCTGCGGAGCGGCGAGCAGTTGGTCGAACGCGGCGTCAGACAACTCGACGAAGTCGCGTCCATAGGGATTCTGGTCGGTCTGGGTCAGCCCACCGACAGAAAGAAAGAAGCTCGCCTTGTCCGCCGCTTGGGGGCTGGGCACGAGCGGACCACCCAGCGAGATGGTCCCGGTGTTGAAGCCGTAGCTGTCCAGCACTTCGCTCGTGATGAGCTCAAGCGAGCCGAAGTAGTCCACGCCGCCCGACTTGGTGGTGATCGAGATCACGCCCGACTGCACGTCACCGTAGCGCGCGGGGATCGTGCCGAGGAGCATCTCTTGCTCCGCGATCGCCTGCTGGTTGACGTTGAGGCGTCCGCTGGAGGTCACTTTCACACCGTCCACGAAGTAGACAACCTCTTCGTCGCGACCACCGCGGATGAACAGGCCGTCGGAGTCGGCCTCGCTCACGACGCCTGTCTGGAGCGCCGTGACCGCACCGATGCCGCGGACCGGAAGATTCTCGATCTCCTCGCCCGTGACAACGGTGGGCGCACCGATCGCGTCATTCTGGATGAGTGGGCGCTCGTATTCAACGACGATCTCGTCGAGCTCGGAGTCAGCCCGAAGCTCGAAGTCAAGGATGCGGGTGAAGCCCGACGACACCTGGGCGCCTGTGATCGTTTGGGGAGTGAACCCCACGAACGAGGCCGTCACGTCGTAGGCACCGATCGGCACCCCTAGGATGACGTATTCGCCGTCGATGTTGGTGGCGGCTCCGAGTGTGGTGCCGTCGATGACGACGTTGGCACCAGGCAAGGGATCGCCTGCGTTGTCGGTGACGATGCCTGAGATTTTACCGGTACCCTGCGCGAGCGCCGTGAGTGGCGCGGCAAGCAACAGCAAGAGCATCAGCGTACTCGCAGTACGGTACATATGCTACCTCCGTGATGGTGGTCTGGGGTGAAGGACGAAAGCCAGCTAGGGGGTCCGCATCCGAGGGGTGGCCGGATCTGACGGACGACACGCGGAGGGGCTGGCGAGCCAGCGTAACCAAAACGCGCGAGGTGCCGTAGTGCTGCGGGGTGAACCTAGTGGCGGTGCAAGGTTAAGGGCGATGCGACGCGCGGGCCCCGGACCCGGTGTGCCTTGCCGAAGCGTAGCACGAGTGAACGGTGGGGCAAAGAGGGGCAGTAGCGAAGATGCGCGCAGATCTGGATTACGAGAGTATTGCGGAAATGAGCGTGGCGAATATAGAGGGACGCCTCGAAGGGTGTCAAGGCACTCTAGAGGTTCCCTCTGGCGAACGGTGTCGCAGCGTCCCACCCCGCGAGCGGCTTCCCCCAGGGATATCCCCAGAATGCTCTGGGGAATAGCAGGCTCTGCCGTAGCAAAAGGCGGACGATGCCCAACCTACGCGCCGCGGCTCACTTGCTCAAGCCTGATTCCGGGCCATGCCTCCATTTATCCCCCGGGCACAGATTTTTTACCAACGGCGGGGATGGTGACGTACAAAAAAAGGCCAGACCCCACCCCTCGCTGTACTTTTTTCCTTCAAGACGGACGTGTGGCCCTCCTCCTGGCCACGTCCTAGACTGCGACCACGCGCACGTCTTCTACGCCCTCGATGCCTTCGACTCGGCGGCGCACCGCGCTGGGAATCGGTTCGTCGGTCGAGATCACAGTCAGTGCCATCGAGCCGGGTCCGCTGCGGCCGAGGGCGAGCGCAGCGATGTTGACCTCGGCCTCGGCGAGGATGCCGCCGACGGTCGCGAGCATGCCGGGACGGTCCACGTTGCGGTAGAAGAGCAGATGACCGGTGGGCTTGCCCTCGAAGCGGTAGCCGTCGAGTCCGACGAGCCGCCCGTCGCCTGGAGCGCGGACGGTGCCAATGACCGAGCGCGTGCGGTCCACCGTCTCCACGATCACCTCGACGAGGTTGGGGTAGTCATAGTCACCCGAGGTGGTCCGCCACTCCTCGCTGGTGTGTAACCCCATCTCACGGGCTAGCGTGCTCGCGTTGATGAGGTTGACAGGCTCGGGGCTCCACCGGGCCATCACGCCGCGCAGCGCCGCGACGGTGAGCACCTCGGCGTAGCGGTGGAGCGCCTCGCCATAGCTGCGCACGGTGATGCGGCGGAGGCTGCCGTCCACGAGTTGGCTCGCGATCTGCCCGAGGCGGTCGGCGAGGTCGAGGAACGGCTTGGCCTCGGGCTGGGCCGCGGCGCGGAGAGCTCCGGCGTTGACCGGCGTGGTGACTGGGGCCCCCTGGAGCGCGCGCACCACCTGCTCGGTGATCTGCACGGCCACCTTCTCCTGCGCCTCGCCCGTGGACGCGGCGATGTGCGGCGTCGCCACCACCTTCGGGTGCTGCGCCAGCGTGAGCAGGGTCTCGTTCAGCGGCTCCTCGGAGAACACGTCGAGGGCGGCCCCGGCAACCTTGCCGCTTTCGAGCGCGTCGAGCAACGCCGCCTCGTCGATGATGCCGCCGCGCGCGCAGTTGACCAGGCGGACGCCATCCTTGCACTGAGCGAGCGTCTCGGCGTTGAGCAGCCCGCGCGTGGCGTCGTTGAGCGGCGTGTGGACGGTGATGTAGTCGCTCTCGGCGAACAGCGTGGGCAGGTCCACGAGGTCGATCCCGAGGCGGCGGGCGGCGTCCTCGCCCAGCACCGGGTCGAAGCCGAGCACGCGCATCTCGAACCCCTGCATCCGCCGCGCCACAGCCCGGCCGATCTTGCCAACGCCCACCACGCCGAGCGTCTTGCCGAGGAGTTCGGCTCCGGAGAACTGCTTGCGCGCCCACTCGCCTGCCGTGACCGAGGCGTGCGCGTGCGGGATGCGCCGCGCGAGCGTCTGCATCATCGCGCACGTGTGCTCCGCCGTCGAGATCGTGTTGCCGTCGGGAGCGTTGACCACGAGGATGCCCTTCCGCGTCGCCGCGTCGAGGTCAATGTTGTCCACGCCGACGCCCGCACGCCCGATCACCTTCAGCTTGGTGGCATGCTCGATGAGGTTAGCCGTGATGGTCGTCCCGCTGCGGATGATCCACCCGTCGAAGTCGCCAGCGAGGGCGGCGAGTTCGTCCTCGGACTTTTTGAGGTGCACCTCGAAGTCGATGCCGTGCTGGGCGAGGAGGTCGTGGCAGACCGGCGCGAGGTTGTCGGTGATGAGAACGCGGGGCATGGGGCGAAAGCGGTCGAGGGTCGAGGGTCGAGGGTCGAGGGTCGAGGGTCGAGGGTCGAAAGGTGTCGCTGCCCTGCACCAGCGTCAAGCGGCTGCCCTGCTCTTCACGGCGAACCCTTCGCGCGTCACTTCTGCCTTCATCCGGCAGCTTCCTCGGAACGATTCGCCCCGCCGGTGGATTGAGAACGCTGCCTCTCCCCTCTTCACCCTTACGCCTGCCACCTATGGCTGACTTCGCCCATCCCGAGGTGCTCGTCTCGACCGAGTGGGTCGCCCATCGCCGCGCCGACACCGCCAACGTGCGCCTCGTCGAGAGCAACGAGGACCTGCTGCTCTACGGCACCGGCCACATCCACAACGCCGTCCACATCGACTGGGTCAACGACCTCCAGGACGAGGTCGTCCGCGACTATGTCGGCAAGGAGGCCTTCGCGCGCCTCTGCGCCGAGCACGGCATCGCCAAGGACACCACCGTCGTCTTCTACGGCGACAAGAACAACTGGTGGGCGACCTACGCTTTCTGGACGTTCAAGCTCTACGGCCACCCAGACTGCCGCGTGATGGACGGCGGCCGCGCGAAGTGGATCGCCGAGGGCCGCGCGCTCACCACCGACGCGCCGACGTTTGAGCAGACGGTCTACGAGCCGAAGGAGCCCGACCTCTCGATCCGCGCCTTCCGCGACGAAGTCATGGCCCACATGAAGCGCGGCGGCGCACTCGTGGACGTCCGTAGCCCACAGGAATTCATCGGCGAGGTGACGCACATGCCAGGCTACCCGCAGGAGGGCGCGATGCGCGGGGGGCACATCCCCGGCGCGTCTAACATCCCGTGGAGCCGCGCCGCCGCCGAGGACGGCACCTTCAAGTCCCGCGCAGACCTCGAAGCGATCTACCTCGCCGAGCAGGACCTTACCCCCTCGGACGACACCATCGCCTACTGCCGCATCGGCGAGCGGTCGAGCCACACCTGGTTCGTGCTGAAGTACCTCCTCGGCTTCGACCGCGTCAAGAACTACGACGGCTCGTGGACCGAATGGGGCAACCTCGTCGGCGCGCCGATCGAGAAGGGCGAACCGGAGTGAGTGTTTCTGTTCGCCGGTGATTCAGCTCGTCGCGGCGTGGGACGACGTCCCACCGCAACACCCACCTCAGCATGCCCAACCCTGATCTGATCCCCCTACTCATGCCGTCGGCGCGTATGATGCTCACGCTGGGCGCGGTGCTCGGCGGCCTCGGCGTAGCCGCTGGAGCGTTCGGCGCGCACGGGCTGGAGAACGTGTCCCACGTCACGCCCGACCGCCTCGCTGCGTTTCGGACCGGCGTGCTCTACCACATGCTGCACGCCCTGACCCTCTTCGCCGTGGGCCTACTGCTGCTCCAAGGCATCGACGTACGCCTGGCTGGATGGCTGTTCATTGCCGGGATCGTGGTGTTCTCAGGCAGCCTCTACGTGCTTGTCCTCACCGACACGCCGATCCTGGGTGCCATCACGCCCATCGGCGGCACCATCTTCCTGGTCGGCTGGGGCGTCCTGGCCTGGCGCGTCTGGCAGGATGTAGCGGTGTAGCCGTTGTTCAGTGGTTCGGTGAGACGAGACGGGCACCGAACCACTGAAAACCGGAGCACGTCAAAACTCGTCTTCCTCGAAGAGGATCATGAACGTCGGCGTGAGGCCGTGCTCGGCGGCGAGCTTGAGGAGCTCGTCGGCCGCCGCCGAAGGGTCGTCGTAGGTGCCGTGCTCCGTGCCATCGACGGCGAGCGCGTAGTCGATCTCCCCGTCGCGGTCGGCGTCGAGGTCTTCCCACTCGATGGCCTCCTCGATGAGGTAGAGGTTGCGTTCGGGGTCGAACGACGCGAGGAAGCGCTCGCGCGTCTGCTCGGGGTCGATGAGGCTGACGTTGCCGAGCGCACTGTACTCCTCGTCGTAGAAGAGGCTCTCCACGAGGAGGGTGCGCGCGAACTGCTCGATGCTGAAATCGGCCATCGTAGGACTGAATCTGAGAAGAAGGGGCGGTGCCAGGCAGTACCCGCGACCTGGCCAAGATTGCTGGGCCAAGTTACGGGCGCGGTGGCCCCAGCGTTTCACGAACGCACGCCCACGAAGTGTTCTGGATCAGCTAGCCAGAGCGACGTGGGGCGCAGGCCTTGTGACGCCGACCGGGCCGCGTTCTTCCTACCCACTTGAGGCGTATTCCCTGCTGCGCGGCGTGCCTCGCGTACGCCTGATCGACTCGGGCGCTGAGACTGCCCAGTTCGTCTGGACCTCCCACAGAGACGCACCGTGTCGCTGGAACGTGTTTCGTCAGACGTACGTCGGTGGAGGACCCGATCACCGACCTAGTCTCCGTATTTTTGGGGCCTGCCGTTCCCTCTCACCTCGCCCCTGCCCTAGATGTCCCTGCCTCGCTCCAGCGGCCTGCTCCTGCACCTCACCTCGCTCCCCGGCCGCTACGGCATCGGCGACTTCGGCCCGGCGGCCTACGCGTTCGCAGACTTCCTCGCGGAGGCGGGCCAGCGCGTCTGGCAGGTGCTCCCGCTCGTCCCCCCAGGCTACGGCGCGTCGCCCTACGCCAGCCCGTCCACGTTCGCGCTCAACCCCTACCTCGTCAGCCCCGACAAGCTGCGCGACGCCGGCCTGCTCACCGACGACGACCTCGCCGACGTGCCGGCGTTCCCCGAAGACCGCGTCGACTTCGGGCCGGTCGAGCACTACAAGTGGGACCTCCTCCGCCGTGCCCACGCGCACTTTCAGAACGGCGCGGGGCTACCCGGCTACACCGCCGACGACCTCGCCACGTTCGAGGCGCTGCACAAAGCCTGGCTGCCCGAGTATGCCCTCTTCGCCGCGCTCAAGGACGCGCACGGCGGCGTCGCCTGGACCGACTGGAAGCCGCCCTACGTCCGCCGCGACCCAGACGCGCTCGACGAGGCTCGTGAGACCCACGCCGACGCGATCCGCCTCCACACCTTCGCGCAGTTCGTCGCCGACGCGCAGTGGCAGGCGCTGTGGTCGTACTGCCGCCAGCGCTCCATCCGCCTCCTCGGCGACCTCCCGATCTACGTCGCCCACGACAGTTCGGACGTGTGGGCCAACCAGGACCTCTTCCTCCTTGAAGACGACGGCCAGCCGACCGTGGTGGCGGGCGTCCCGCCGGACTACTTCTCAGAGACCGGCCAGCGCTGGGGCAACCCGATCTACCGCTGGGACCGCATGAGGCACAACGGCTACGGCTGGTGGGTCCAGCGCATGGCACGCGCGATCAAGCTGATGGACCTCGTCCGCCTCGACCACTTCCGCGGCTTCGAGGCCTACTGGCAGAGCCCCGGCGACGAGGACACGGCCGTCAACGGCGAGTGGGTCGAAGGGCCGGGCTCGGACCTCTTCGCGATGTTCGAGAAGCAGTTCGGCGCGCCGCTGCCGCTCATCGCCGAGGACCTCGGCATCATCACGCCGGGCGTCCGCGCGATCATGGCCGAGTTCGACTTCCCCGGCATGGTCGTCCTCCAGTTCGGCTTCGACGAGGGGCCCAACTCGGAGCATCTGCCGCACAACTACCGCCACGCGCACGTCGCCTATACGGGCACGCACGACAACGACACTGTCCAAGGATGGAACCAGAGCCCCGAGGTGACGGTGGCGAAGGAGGACGCCCAGCGCATCCGCGACTTCGCCTGCGCCTACCTCGGCCTGCCCGGCACCGACCACCTGCACTGGGCCTCGATCCGCGCCGTGCTCTCGTCGGTAGCCAACCTGGCGGTGTTTCCTGTGCAG